>JAUYMZ010000255.1 GCA_030699355.1 Bacteroidota bacterium
TTTAAGCACCATTTTTACCACGTATTCAGCCACTTTTTTAGAAGGCATTAGCTTTGATTCATCGAGCGGACTTTCTTCTTGAGCCTTAGCAACCGCATTGAGCGCAGTATTTCTGATATTAGATTGCGTATAACCGGGAAAGATAGACCCAACATGTAGTCCGGTTTTTAAATTTTCTACACGCAACGATTCCATAAAGCCAAGCATGGCAAACTTAGATGCGGTATAGCCTGTTCGGGCGGGTAAACCTGTAAAACCAGCCCATGAATTTACGGCAATTACGCTCCCTTTTTGCTGAATTAAATAAGGCAAAGCATATTTAGTACAATAAACAGTCCCCCAAAAATTGGTATTCATGAGTTTCTCTAATACCAACATATCTGCATCTTTAAACAAAGCACGCATACTTATGCCAGCATTGTTTATGAGTACATCTATTTTACCAAACTTAGCAACAGTATTTTCTATGAGTAGCTCACAATCGGATGGCAAACTAACATCGCATGGCTGAACCCAAGCAGATTGATTTTGCTCAGTAATTCTAGCTTCAATCTCTTGAAGTTTAGCAGCATTTCTGGCAGCTAAAACCAAGGTAGCACCGTGTTTAGCAAACTCATAAGCGCAGGCCTCTCCTATGCCAGATGATGCGCCCGTGATAATTACAACTTTTCCTGATAGCATCATTTTTTAAGATTTAATGTGTCTTAAACCACCAAGAACTTCGATTTTATTTGGTTCGAACCAAATTATTTTTTCCAAATAATAGGTGTTCCTACGGCTGGAATTTCTGGAAAATCTATTTCCATTCCGTCTAAGGTTTCTTCTATGGCATCTTCTAAATGAACAGTAGTTACCATGGCTTCATTTTCCCAGCAATCATCAATAGCTCCTTTATAAACCAATTCCCTTGTTCTATTAAATAAGAAAACCTCAGGATTTACTTTGGCGCCAAAAATTTTAGCAATTTCTTGGGTTTCATCTTGCAAGTATAAAAAATGCATATCATTTAAGTGAAAATGCTCTGCAGTTTGCACCATATGGTTAAAATCGTCGGAAGGAGATTGAATGGCATCGTTAGAATTAATACCTACAATACCAATGCTATCTTCTTCGTATTTGGCAAATAAACGAATTAAACGCTTGCTATAAGCTTTAGAAATGGGTGAGCTGTTGCACGTAAAGATGATGGCTAAGGCGTACTTGTCAGCGTAATCAAAATTGGTATAAATATTTCCGTCGAAACCTTTTAATTGAAAATCTGGTAATTTATCTCCTATTTGTAACATAACTGTGATTTTTAAAGTCGCAAATTAGGCATTTCATACAAATGTAAAAATACTTATTTGACAATTTGAAAATCAAAGTTGAAATTCGCCCAATATGCAAGTTGTAGAAGTTAATCATCGAAGTAGTGAAAATGCCTTTATTCATTTTCCTAAATCGCTCTATAAAAACGACAAAGAATGGATAGCACCTTTGGATAAAGACATAGAATCTGTGTTTAACAGAGATAAAAATAATTATTATAAATTGGGTGATGCCAAACGTTGGATTATTGAATTAAACAAGGAAGTGGTAGGAAGAATTGCCGCTTTCTATAAAAATGATGGCACACAAATAAAAGGTGGAATAGGATTTTTTGAATGTATTAATAGCCAAGAAATTGCAGATACTTTATTTGAAACAGCCAAAGTTTGGTTGCAAGAAAAGGGTTGTATGGCTATGGATGGACCTATAAATTTTGGCGAAAAGGATAAATATTGGGGCTTATTGGTTCAAGGCTTTAAAAACCCCTCTTATCAAGAAAATTACAATCCGCCCTATTATCAAAATTTATTCGAGAACTTTGGTTTTAAAAAGATATTTGAACAAACCACCTCTGAAATTAGCACTACTGAATTTAAATTTGAGCGGTTTTACAAACTATCTGAAAGGGTTTTTAAAAATCCTCAGTACCAATATGCTCATTTTAACATGAAGGAGCTGCCCAAGTTTGCCAATGACTTCATTCATATTTATAACAAAGCGTGGGCAAGTAGACCCGATTTTGTGCCCATTACTAAAGATAAAATAGAAAGCACCCTTCAATCGCTCAAGCCAATTTTAATTGAGGAGGCCATTTGGTTTGTTTATGCAAACGGAGAGCCCGCGGGTTTTTATGTTAATGTATTAGATGTGAACCAAATTTTTAAACACTTAAATGGAAAATTGAACTGGATAAATAAGCTAAAGTTTATGTATTACAGGCATTTTGGACATATTAACAGGGTCAGAGGAATTGTATTTGGGGTTATACCAGAGTACCAAAATCTTGGTTTAGAAACTGGCTTAATTATAAAATTTTATGAAGCCATGCGCAAAAGTTACCCTCAGTTTACACAAGCAGAATTATCGTGGATTGGCGATTTTAATCCAAAAATGCACAGTCTTTTTGGAGCCTTAGGTGCCAAAACAACCAAAATTCATTATACTTACCAATATTCTTTTTGAACCAAATTGCCATTTAAACCGACTTACTACTAAATCAACATGAAGAAAGTACTAACTTATAGCTTCTTATTTTTGCTTTATACTCCTTTTGTTTTTGGGCAAGATTCTTACCGTGTTCGATTACTAGATAAGTATAACAACCCTAATTTACCAAAGGTAGATGGCTCCGATATATGGAACGATTTAACGGGTTATTATGATGCTGCTACCAACAAGGAGTATGTTATTTGTGGAAGCACCGATAGTGTGTATTTTTTTGAAATTACCGCAAACAATAAGCTTAATTTGATAGATGTGGAGCATGGCAAATCTATCTTTGCTCGCAACCGAGATTTTGAAATATATAAACATTATGCTTATTGTGTTTCGGATCAAGCAAGTGGAGTTGGTGCTTTGCAAATTTTCGATTTACAATATTTGCCAGATTCGGTTCATAAAGTATACGAAAGCAATGTATTGGGAACATTTACCCATACTATTTTTATAGATACTTCTTTAGCCAAAATGTATATGTGCACTAACCTGGGTTCATTTGGTATATCTGCCATGGACGTAATTTCTCTGGCTGATCCAATCAATCCGGTTTTGCACACGCGCTTAAAAGTCCCAATTAGGCCGGGTGGATTTCCTATATTTAACCGGGTTCACGAAATGTATGCACGCCAAGATACCGTATATTTAAGTTGTGAGCAAAGCGGATTGTTTATTTTTAATTTAAAAGACACCAGCAACCATGCTTTATTAGGTTCTATTACCAGTTATCCAGACCAAGGATATAATCACAGCAGTTGGTTAAATGAAAGCGGCAGGTACATTCTATTTACCGATGAAAACATGGGATTAGACATGAAAATTTTTGATATCCAAAATCTGTCTGAACCAAGATTTGTAAGCCAGTTTAACAGTAACCCACTTGCCACCCCACATAATGCTTTTTGGTACGGAGATTTCGCCTATGTTTCATCGTACCATGATGGTTTGCGAATTTATAATTTAAAAGACCCATCTAAACCTACTGAGGTAGCTTGGTACGATACGCATCCTGTGGTGCCAGAAACTTATGGTGGGTATAAAGGCTGTTGGGGCGTGTTTCCTTTTTTACCCAGCAAAAGAATTATTGCCAGCGACCTAACTTCCGGAATTTTCGTTTTTGAAGTGGATTCTGATTTAGTAAATCATTCAGAAGTGATTCCCAATACTGCTTATTTTAGCCTTTACCCCAATCCAGCACAAGACGAAATTCAGGTTCATGTAACGGGCAATGAAAAAAGCGAATTAAGTCTTTTTAATTGTGTTGGGGAATTAGAAATGCAACAAAAAGTAAGCGACAATAAGTTTAAATTAAGCTTGTCGCACTTGCCTCCTGGCGTCTATTTTATTCATATCTCAAACGAATCTGGCGTACTTACTAAGAAATTTATTAAGCAATGAAGCAGCTAAAAAAAATCCTTTTTACGGGTGTGTTTTTTGTTTTGTCGTGTGTTGGTTCAGCCCAAAATGTTTCTAAGAATATAGCGCTGTTAGGAAAATGGAATAACCCTGATTTGCCTAAGCTAAATGGTTACCAAATTTGGAGCGATTTAACAACCTATTACGATAGTCTCAATAAAAGAGAATTTGTAATTGCGGGTAGCACAGATAGCATCTACTTTTTTGATATTACCAATCCTTCTAAAATAGTTTTATGTGCTGTTGAAAGTGGCAATTCTAAAGGTGTTGTAAACAGAGATTTTGAATGCTACAGCCATTATGTTTATTGTGTAAGCGATAATAAAGCGCGTGGTAGTTTGCAGGTTTTTGATTTGCAATACTTGCCAGATTCTGTTCATAAAGTTTACGATAGCGATTCGCTGGCCTATAACACCCACAGTATTTTTATTGAAGCTAAAAGCAAGAGATTGTATATGTGTATTAATAGACTTACCTCTGGCGGGGTGGTAGGAATGGATATTTTGAGTTTAGAAAACCCCGAAAGACCGCAATGGGCCGCACGATTAAAGGTGCCAACTTTTGGAGATGGAGCTCCCTTTTTTAGAAACGTTCACGAGGTTTTTGTTAAGAACGATACCGCCTATTGCTCGGTAGAATACCATGGAATTTGGATTTTTGATTTAAGAGATTTAAACAAGCAACGATGGCTTACAGCAATTAGAGAATATCCAGAAAATGGATACAACCACAGCAGTTGTCTCGACCCAACAGGCAAGTATTTAATGTTTACAGATGAAATTCCGAATGGAATGTCGATTAAGATATTTGATATCAAAAATATATTTGAGCCTAAATTGGTAAGTATGTTTCGTTCAAACCCCGGTGCTACTGCGCACAATGCCCATTGGGTTGGCAATTTTGCTTATGTTTCGTATTACCATGATGGCGTTTATGTATTTGATTTAAGTAATCCAAGTGAGCCAAGTATCGCAGGTTATTATCATACTCCTGCTATTTGGCCTCCCGAAAATTACGAAGGTTTTAAAGGGTGTTGGGGTGTAAACCCATGGCTTCCTTCAGGTAATGTGGTGGCCACAGATATGACAGAAGGAATTTTTGTTCTTAAGCCAGACCCAAGTATTACCAATATTTCAAGAATAAATCGGTTCGAACCAATACAAGTTTTTCCAAATCCTTTTTCTAGTTATTTCACTATTCATAAGGAAAATTTTCAAGGGAAATCGCTCCAAATTAAAATATACAATGTGCGTGGAGAATTGCTTTTGCAAAAGATAAGCCTTGAACCTACCTTTGAGACCGAAACACAAGATTGGCCTGTTGGACTTTATGTGATACAGGTTCAATCGGAAGAAAATAGTTGGATTCAGAAAATAATCAAACAATAGGTCATTTTGATACAAAAAACCATAGTTAAAAGTTGGATTTGGGTAAGCATAACCCTCCTATTGCCATGTATTACCTTTGCTCAAGTAGATAGTGTTGCCAAGACAAAATACCCTAGTACTTTTGTTACCGAACATGATATAGATAGAAATCTTTCCCCTCAATACGAAGATACTGTTATAAACCACAACGAAATCTATCATCCTTATTACAGAAACTTTGGTATTTTTCAAGATTTAGGAAATATTGGAACACCTGGAAGAAGTCAGTTTTTTACTTTTAATAGGCCAAGCGAGTTTGCTTTGGGTTTTAATCCTTATGAAGTGTTTTATAAAAAGGCAGAAGATACAAGGTATTACAAAACCAAACTTCCTTATACAGATTTTAATTATACTCAAGGACAAAGAGAATTGTTGTTATTAGCTGCAAAATTTTCATATAACCTTACGCCACGTTTAAACATGGGTGTAGATTATAACCGCGTTACTTCGCAAGGATTTTACCCAAATCAATATACAAGCTCTTATTTTACCAAGTTATTTGGAAGCTACCATAGCAAAAATAATAGATATACCCTTCTTGGAAATTTAATATGGAATAGAGGTGTTTTAGATGAAAGCGGTGGCATACGAAGCGACTCTCTCTTTGAGAGTTTAACGGGTGCAAATAAGGCTGCTCCCACGCAATTAAATAATAGTGAGAGTAGATTTAAAAACAGCGTTATTTATGCTAAGCAGTATTTTTACTTAGGCAAAATGGAACCGCAAGTACTTGATGAAGATACTACCTATAGGTTAAGTAAAGCGGGTTTTATTGCCCATACTTTTAAATATGAAAAAGATAATTATTATTTCGATAATCCATCTGGCGACACAAGTAGTTTATTGTTTCCAGCCAATGGCGGAATAGATAGTACAGGAATATTTTATGACTCTATAAGCAGTTTTTCTGTTTTGAACCGAATTTCATATGCGTATTGGACAAAAAGTAATAGCCGTCAGCAAAGTTTTGTAGAATTTTCTATGGCACACAGGTTTATAGAAGTTCAGCAAATGAATGAGGTGAGAAATTTTCACAATGTGATTGGAGAGGCTAAAATGGAACGCATTCCTAAAAGCGACAACAATATAGGGATAAAATTAGCGGGCAGTTACTGCTTTACTGGATACAATCAAAACGACATTAAGGTAAACAGTGAGATTATATATACCAGCAAAAGCTTTAATGTCAGTGGTGCTTTTAATAATCAATTGTATACGCCAGATTATACGCATGTTTATTACCGCTCTGCTCCTTTTAATTGGAATAATAATTACTCAAAAATAAACGTAACGCATTGGCGTGCTGCTTTACAAACCAAACAATTTAGACATAATTTTAATGTTTCATTAAACCAATATTTAATTGCCAATTGGGTATACAACGGATTGCAAATTGCTCCAGAACAAAGCAATAAAATTTTGGTAATAAATACCTTGGAAGCAAGCAAAACTTTTCAAGCGAGTATTTTTTATTTTGAACATAAAGCATGGCTTCAACAGGCCAACTTAGATATTGTGAGATTACCCAATTTTGGAGGTTTTGCCAGGTATTACCTTTCAGGAAAAATATTTAAAAAGGTTTTAGAATTGCAGGCTGGCGCTGAAGTTTTTTACAACACAGCTTTCTATGGAAATGCCTACCATCCTTCGGCAAGGGTTTTTCATTTGCAAAACCAAACGCAAATTGGCAATTACCCCATGCTAGATTTCTTTATAACGGGTAAGGTAATGACAGCCATCATATACGCTAAATACGAGCATGCAAATATGGATTGGATACGTACAGGTTTTTATAATACACCTCATTATCCGCTACCTGTTCGTATATTTAGGTTGGGCATGCGCTTAAGATTATATAATTAATCTATAAAATAGGCTTAACTTTGGTTCAGCATAAAACAAAACAAACTCATGAAAAACAATATAACCAGCAGAAAAAACTTCCTTAAAACCTCTGCCCTATTAGGCTTAGGCACTTTAGCTTTAGGCATAGAGGCAAAAGATTTGGCTGAACCAAAACATTTGGCTAAACCAAGCGATAATAAGCCTACTAATGGAAAGTTTGAATTAGCACCGCTTCCCTATGCTTACAATGCTTTAGAACCGTTTATTGATGCGCAAACAATGGAGATTCACCATAGCAAACACCACCAAGCTTATGTAAACAAACTCAATGAAGCCATTGCTACGGATAGTTCTCTCAATACCAAAAGCCTAGAAGAATTATTGTTAAACCTTTCTAAGGTGCCAGAAAATGTTCGAGGTGCAGTTCGCAACCATGGTGGCGGACATTGGAACCACACTTTCTTTTGGAAGAGTATGAAATTAGGAACGCAAATGGGACCAAAATTCTCAACTTTAGCAACAAGTTCTTTTGGCGACATAGATAAATTCAAAGCCAATTTCGAAAAGCTTGCCATGGGCATATTTGGGTCGGGCTGGGCTTGGGTTGTGTTGCAAGACAAGCAACTTAAAATAATGACCAGTGCAAACCAAGATAACCCCTTGATGGATGCCGGAAAAGAGCCAAATAGGGTTCCAAAAATCTTGTTAGGACTAGATGTTTGGGAGCATGCTTACTATTTAAAACACAAAAACAAAAGAGCTGATTACGTAAGTTCATTTTGGAATGTTGTTAATTGGGATGAAATTGAGGCACTTCTAAAGTAATTGAAAATTATTTTTGCAAATAAGGAATCAATTAATACATTTGCACTCCCTAAAAAACGGTGGTTTTAGCTCAGTTGGTTAGAGCGCCTGATTGTGGTTCAGGAGGTCGCCGGTTCGAGCCCGGTATTCCACCCCAACAAAAAAGCTCTCGAGAAATCGAGAGCTTTTTTGTTTGACATCTTCTTAAGTCATAAATTATTATTGTTTTTAACTAATAATGCCGAATGCATATATGTAATAGTCCAATTAATTATAAATCCAAATAGTATAAAAGTAACCCATGAAAACGAATGTAATTATTTTAATAACGATTGGAATATTTATAAATAGTTTGGAGGCTCAAAATGTCGAAAGGCTTTTTATAAAAAAGATTAAGGGCTCTTATCAAAAAGAAATTACTCTACCCACCAGCCTAAGAGTATTAACAATCAATGAGAGTATACATATTTTTTCATTAGATAGTATTCGTAATGAGTATTTTTATGGTAATTTGGGTAAAGATAGTATTGCCATCTCTTCCATAGAAGCTATCAATTTAAGGGGAATTAAAGAGTTTATTAAATACTCTGCAATTACATTTTGTGGATTAGTAAGTACTGGAGCAGGTGTATTTACCATTGTGGCAATTAATGGTCCTATTTATAAATGTGAGGTAAACTGTAATAACGATATAAATAAATTTATAGGTATGGGCTATTTAACAGCATTTGGTTCTCTTGGCACTTTTATATTTCATTATCCTAGAACTAGATTTAAACCAAAAAAATATACGTTTACATCAACTGCTGTCCAAAATATTCGTCCACGTCAATAAGTAATCTCAAAATTTATATCCAACTGAAAGTTCTAATCTTATTAAATTTAGTGCTCTTGACTTTAAATCAGAATCTTCTAGCATAGATACCCGAGATTTTGATACAAAACCATAACCAAAACCACCCATTACCTCATAATAAAATCTTTTATTAATTGCTTTTTTCAACCCTACTTCTGCACCTAATCCTAAAATCCAAATTTTTGCATTTTCATTAATGTAAAAATCAGTTAAGGTAAGATCGTCAGGATTGTAATTTAAGTATTGGTTTTCATTTAGATTTTGAATTCCTGAGTACAATCCGATAAAGAAACCTTCATGATTCGAATTAAAAGAAGTTTTATTTTTAGAAAAATGAAAATATTTTCTTTAATCAGTAAAAAATGAAATCCCATTATATGCAATAACATAATAATATTGATAGCCAGGGGTAATGGTAGATATATTCATGAATGTATTTCCATAGTTTATTTGACCACCAATAGAAAAATTAGAACTATCAAAACCTTTTTCAAATCCAAATGAAATTGTTGGAGGTATTTCTGGTCTAATTTCCTTTTGGAAATACAAAGGATTTAATAGTCCGCCCAAATTTAATTTAACAAAATTATTTTGAGCAAATAGGCTATTTATTTGAAAAATAAATAAAAAATATAATGCCTTATACGGTTTGATTAAGAAATTTTTCAAAAGCGATTTAAATTAGATAAACACAAGTAAAAATAAAAAAAACATTACCAATTAAGAACCATTTTAGATGTAAACCAAATTTGGAATTAATGAATATTTTATAGGCATATGACTATGAGTCAAATAAAATGTTATATATTCAATCTTTAAAATATAATTCTCAGTTGTTCCTTGTGATTCTTTTTTTTACCACGAGCTATATTCATAATTCAACATTCACAATTATTGACAATAAAAGAGTCCTAGTAGGAATAACTACTAGGACTCTTAATCCGTACCCAGTGCCGGAGTCGAACCGGCACAGTTTCCTACTGGTGTTTGAGACCAGCGCGTCTACCAATTCCGCCAACTGGGCAAAAAAAACCACTCAGTTTTAAGGCTAAGTGGCTTTTGTGGTCTCGACAGGATTCAAACCTGTAACCTTCTGATCCGTAGTCAGATGCTCTATTCAATTGAGCTACGAAACCCTTAGTGGGCTGCAAATGTAGGTAAAGAACCTAAATAAACAAACGGCACTTGAAAAAAAATCAAAGCCGTCTGTATAACAGCCACAAATAAAATTATAAGCTAGCTAAAGTTTCGTTAATTGCTGCAAAATTTGGTAAGTCGCCAGCGCTTTCTAATACTTCTGCATACTTAATTACACCATTTGCATCAATAACAAAAGCAGCACGCTTGCTCACACCTTTTAATCCAAGAATCCAAGAATCATAGATTGCACCGTAGGCAGCAGAAGCTTCTTTGTTGAAATCTGAAAGCAAGGTAAAGTTTAAATTTTGTAGCTCTTTAAATTTACCAAGTGTAAAAGGTAAATCAACAGAAATAGCAACTACATCACAAGCATCGTTTTGATACATTGAAATAGCATCTCTTACTGTGCACAATTGGGTAGTACATACACCCGTAAAAGCGGCTGGAAAAAAATGTACAATTAGGTTCTTTCCTTGGTAATTTGCTAATGTAACTTCATTTTTATCGGTGTCGATTAGCTTGAATGCTGGAGCTTTGTCTCCTACTTTTAAAGTCATAGTTTAAGTTTTTAATGGTTTTGTTAAAATTCAATAATACTCTTTAAACAGAAGTATTTCAAATTTGTTTGTTTTAAAATAATCGCTTCACAAATTTCAATTTGTGGGTGTGTTTGCCTTCTTTCTCATTATATATTCCGTAACTATCCAGAATATCAACTCTTACCTTTCCGCTGGCATGGATAATTTCTCCGTTTCCTATGATTAATCCCACATGTATTATTTTTCCAGTTTCGTTGGCAAAAAATGCTAAATCCCCTAATTTGCTCTCGTATAACAATGGAATCAATTCGCCAAGTTCTGCTTGTTCATAGGCATCTCTGGGCAATTGGTAGCCAATAAGTTTAAACAATAACTGAGTATAACCCGAGCAGTCAATTCCTAAAAATGTTCTACCACCCCACAAATAAGGTGTGTTTTTAAACAAGTTTGCCCATTCGAGCAACGTAAATTTGCTAGATAATTCGCTTGCCTTTTCTTGGTAATTAATTTTGTAGGGAATATGGTTTACTTTAAAAGTGGAATGAAAATCGTTAAATTCATGCTGGTGCAAGAGGCTTCCGGGTAAAAAATAACAGGTTTCATTATTTAAAAGATTGGTTCCTATGGCAAAGGGGAAAACCTTTAATACGTATATATTTTCGTAATTTTCGTCCCAAGGCACAAACTGGTTCTGGCTGATCCAAGCAATATAATTATCAGAATCTGTTTTAATTTTAACCCAATCTACTGCTTCTTCTAACACATCATAGGTTTCACCAAACAACATTTGAGATACCAATTCACTTTTGCTGTTTGGTTCAGACCGAAGTGGAATAACACTAAGTTGACAAACGCCTTTGCTCATAGCTGTAAAAATTTTATGCAATTAAAATAAAAATTTGTATAGTTGTAAATTAAAAAGCCTTTATGTCTGATATTATTAACTTAAACTATCTCAAGGAAATATCTGGAGGAGATACCAATTTTATTAAAGAAATGTTGGAATTATACATTTCTACCACTGCAACTGAAGCTGTAATTTTCAATGAATTATACGCCAATAAAGATATTTCAGGGATTGGCCACCTGGCGCACAAAATGAAGGCTCCTATTCAAATGTTGGGTGCCAACGATCTTTATAATACCATAAAAGGAATTGAAGAAAGCTGTAAAACTGGCTTAAACTTGGAGCTTTTACCCGGAAATATTGAAAAGGTAATCCAATTAGTAGATGAGTCTATTATAGAGGTGAGAGAACTCATTAAAGGTTTATAAGCGCTTAAATTGTCTCCTTTTATCGTATATTTTATTTTGAGGCAAATACTGTAATTCAAGCAAAAACATTAGTTTTGCCCAAATTTATTCAATCTTGGCATTTCGCGACACTAAAAGTAAAATAATCATTAAAACTCCTGAGCAAATTGAAGGCATCAGGGAAAGTAGCATTTTAGCAGCTAAAACTCTTAAAGCGGTTGAACCTTTTGTGAAACCAGGAACTTCTACGCAGTTTTTAAATAAAATATGTGCAGATTTTATGCTGGCCAACCAAGCAAAACCTGCTACTTTGGGCTATCATGGTTATCCTAAAGAATCTTGTATTTCTGTAAACGATGTAATTTGCCACGGAATCCCTGGTCCTTACGAATTAAGGGAGGGCGATATCGTTAATATTGATGTAACTACAATTTACAAAGGTTTTTATGGCGATACTTCTAAAACTTACTTTGTGGGTGAAGTAAATGCACATGCAAAAAAACTGGTAGAAACCACCAAAGCTTGTTTGAACCTAGGAATTGCTCAGTGTTTTAGCGGCAATTATTTGAATAATATTGGTTATCACATCAACAAACACGCTGTAGCAAATGGTTACGCTACAGTTTACGAATTTTGTGGTCATGGTGTTGGTATTCGATTCCACGAAGAACCCGAAGTTTGTCATATTGCCGAAAAAAATACAGGTCCGATTTTAGCACCTGGAATGATTTTTACTATTGAACCCATGATTAATGCGGGTAAAGCAAGGGCTAAGGTAGATAGAAAAGATGGTTGGACAGCCAGAACCATTGATGGAAAATTATCTGCTCAATTTGAACATACCATTTGTATTACTAAGGGCAAGCCTTTTGTTTTAACAGATATCGATAACGAATTTGAAATACCTGAATCCGTTTTTTAACCACTCCACTTAACATACAATTTATGAACATCTATTTAGACAACGCAGCTACTACACCCATGCATCCGGAAGTAATTTCAGTTATGACACAAATGATGCAAGAAGAGTATGGTAATCCTTCTTCTACACATGCCCATGGAAGAATAGTTAGAACCCATATAGAAGAAGCTCGAAAGAAAATTGCAGGCTATTTAAATTGTACTCCAGGCGAAATATTTTTCACCAGTGGTGGAACCGAAGCGGATAATATGGCCATTCGCAAATCAATTAGCGATTGTGGCGTTAAGCACATTATTAGTTCGGTGATTGAACATCATGCCGTTTCTCATACCATAGAGGAACTTGTAAAGCAAGGTTTAGTTGAAAGTCATTATGTAAATTTACTTCCAAATGGCCATGTAAACCTAAATCATTTGGAAGAACTGTTGCAACAATATCCTAAGTCGTTGGTAAGTTTAATGCATGCCAACAATGAAATTGGAAACTTATTAGACATACAAAAAGTTGGCGAGCTTTGCCATCAATACGAGGCTTTATTCCATTGCGACACGGTGCAAACCATGGGACATTTGCCTTTCGATTTAAACAAAACTAATGTAACTTTCTTGGCTTGTGGTGCCCATAAATTTAATGGTCCAAAAGGAGTAGGATTTATATACATTAACCATAGAACTAAAATAAGTTCATTTTTAACGGGTGGTTCTCAAGAAAGAAATATGCGCGGTGGCACAGAAAATGTGTATGGAATTGTAGGAATGGCCAAAGCGCTTTCATTGGCTTATGACCATTTACCTGAAGAGCAAGCGCAAATTCAAGGTGTTAAAACCTATATGATAGAGCAGTTAAAGCAACATATTCCAGATGTTTCTTTTAATGGAGATGCCACAGAATCGTCTTTATATACCGTTTTAAATGTTAGCTTCCCTCCTTCGCCTTTTGCAGAGATGCTTTTATTTAAACTAGATATTGCTGGAATTTCTGCTTCAGGTGGCAGTGCCTGCTCATCTGGTTCAAGTATTGGTTCTCATGTATTAGCAGCTTTAAATCCAAACCCGCTGCGCCCAAATGTGCGTTTCTCTTTTGGCCGACAAAATACCAAGGAAGAAATTGATTATGTTGTTGGGAAATTAAAAGAAATGTTCAATAGTTTACAAACAGCCTAATTCGTATGAAAAAATCCTTCCTTTTTAGCCTATTTATTTGTGCTTTTTTATTGGGTTCAGCCCAAACAGATAGCTTAAACCAAGAACCAAAACCTAGAAAGTTTAAGCATAATTTCCAAGCAGGTATTACGCTCAACCAATCTACTTTTAGCGATAATTGGAAAGGTGGAGGGGTAAGTAGCTTTGCTTTTGGATGGTTTTTAAATTACACCGTAAAACATAAAACAGAGCATTGGGATTTTAACAGCGATTTACAATTGCAATTGGGTTACCAAGAAAACAAAGGCGATGTAAGAAGAAAAAATGCCGACAGACTTTTTTATGATTTAAAAGCAGGTTATATCCTCAGTAAAAAGTTCAATATTTTCGGTTCTATGAACTTTTTATCCCAATTTACAGATGGTTTTGATGCCAAAACAAAGAGTGTGTTAGAACCCACCCAAGATTCTTTAATCTCAAGGTTGTTTTCTCCTGCCTATCTCACTACTTCTGTTGGTATGGAGTACAAGCCCCTATCCTATCTTTGGATGCGTTTGGGAGTTGGAACCTTACGTCAAACGATTGTTTTAGACCCATCTATTTCTAATGCGCAGTTATATGGTTTAGAAAAGCCTGGCGATAAAATTAGAAACCAATTTGTTTTACAGTATATCGTTAACTTCGATAAAGATTTGGTTCAGAACGTAAACTTTAAAACCAGGTATATGGTCAACTACGACTATTTTAAATCGGGTCAGCCCAATGCATTTGTACACATTTTAAATGCGAACTTAACCTTAAAGGCAACCAAGTACATTAGCACTAATTTCCAGGTGAATATGATAAAGGATTACGACCAAGATACCGATATTCAGTGGTCGCAAATATTGTCTTTAGGCATGACTTATTCACTATCACGCCAATAAAATAGAAACTATTTCTTTAAAAGGCTGTTTACTTTCTTACCCTCACACTCTCACAAATTAAATAGACTTTTATATGACTTTTAAAATTTATACTAAAACAGGCGATATGGGCGAAACTTCCTTAATTGGGGGTGTTCGTGTATCAAAATCTCACATAAGAATAGAATCATACGGAACGGTAGATGAATTAAACTCCTATTTGGGCTTAATTAAAGACCAGTTAACAGAGGTAGAATTATCGGATATCATATACGAGGTTCAAGATAGGTTGTTTACGATTGGTTCTGTTCTAGCTTCTGACCCAGAGAAATCTAAAATGAAAATTCCAGATTTACACGATTACGATGTGGTTTTTCTTGAAAACGCAATTGATAAAATGAATGAGGTTTTGCCTGAGCTTAAGAGTTTTGTTTTGCCGGGAGGTAACCTTTTGGCATCACATTGTCATGTAGCCAGATGCATTTGTAGGCGTGCGGAAAGATTGGTTGTTTTATTGGCACAGAATGCTCCAGTTCCGGAATTAATTGTTACTTATTTAAATAGATTAAGCGATTACTTGTTTGTTTTAGCGCGCTATATTGTTTTTGTAAATAAAGGAATAGAGGCACCATGGCGCCCGAGGATGTGATTTAATAGGCGCAATAAACCCAAATAGAAGGATGATTTTTCTCCTTTTGCTCCAATAAGTTGAGCGCCTTATTTAAGTTTTTATTCTTTTGATAGCTCACTAAATAATAAGGATACCTACTTGGCTTTAATATAATTGCCGAAGTGTCTCCTTTTTTAATTAATTGGTCTTTGTATCTATTTGCATTGGCTTCAATTTTAAAAGCACCTGCAATTACGTAAAATCCTTTTTCAATGTCATTTATCTGCGCATCTACATTTAACATGTAAGGTAAATCATAGTCGCTCGCATCGGCTTTGTCTTCGGTATTTTCGGTAGGTGTTTCTATGGTAGCTTCCAATAACTTGCTACTGTTTGCCAAATCTGTAGTTTCCGTAGTTTTTGTTTCTGGTTGAACCAACGCCGCCGCAGGGGCATCAGGGAAAATACTATAGATGGTGCTATCAAATTCAAAACTGCCTTTGATTAAGTATTTTCCAATAGTGGCAGCTCCGGTTAATTCTTTAGCGGTTTCTTTCTTGCTTTCTACAAGACTCGGTTTGGATGCTTCAGTGGTTTCTAAAACTTCAAGTTTTTCTGGTGCTTCTTCAATTGCGGGTTCTGTTTTAGCTTCCTCTTTAGGAGTTGCCGCAGGTGTTACCAAATTAGGTTCATCCTGATTAGGAACCGAAACACTGGCTGGCGCTGAAATTTCTAATTGTTGAGAATCTAATATATTAGCAGCATTGCCAAAAATATTCATTTGAGAAATCTGATGTTTTAGTTCATCAACAGGACCTTTATACAAAAACAAAGTAAGGTTTAAGAGTAAAATAAGGGTTAAAACAGTGGCAACAATAGGAAAAATCTTATTTGATTTTTGAACCTGATTGCTTTCTGCTACTCTTGCATTATCTAATAAAACCTTTAATTCTTTTAAAGCACTTTCGCGCATTTCAATTAAAGCTGCATCTTCTTCTTCTGGCGTTTCTACTACAATGCGCTTTGTTTTGAGTAAGTTAGCGGCAAAATGGATGGGCTTTAAGCCAAAAGTATTGTCTAAAAATGGGTCGCTTTGAACCGATTCAAAATCAATTTCGCCCATTACATTGAACTTAAATATGCCTAAGTATTCAATTTCGATGCGTTTTTTTTGCTGCAATTCTGCCTTAAACCGGAGGATAAATTGATTTAAGTTATGAACAATTACCTCTGATGTACCCGGTAAAATTGTTTCAGAAAATAGCAGGAATTCGGGCGTATGGTCGAAAGAACCGGCCTGAAAGTAAATTCTTTTTTGGGCAGGGGTTATTTTTTTGGCAATTGGATCAACAGAAAAGTCGTTGGATTGGGCAGCAAATCTGCCAAAATCCAATAAACACAACTCACTATGCTTGTGCAAGTAATGTCTTATTAAATCCCAAATATGTTGTTCAACTGCTTCCAATTTCTTTTTCTTTCTAATCACAAAGTAAGTAGAAGCTAGGGTGTCTATTTCCACAAGCTTTCCACAAAAATAAAATACCTTGTTAGTAAAACATTTAAATTATATTTGAATTTTAAATTCAAACAATAACTAAAACCCATGAGAAAACAAATTCTACTAATTATTTTGTTAAGTTACCTAAATACTTCAGGGCAAATTACAATTTTAAATGCAGATATGCCAAGGGTAAATGATACTTTGCGTTATAGCAACGCAGAAAATAATTTATTGCCTTTAACTTTTGAAGCAACAGGTGCCAATTTCACTTGGAATTTCGCAAACCTTAAAGTTCAAAGTCAGGA
>JAUYMZ010000263.1 GCA_030699355.1 Bacteroidota bacterium
CACTGAGAAAGGAAAAGAGGAAAAATTTGACAAGGTTATTGTAGCCTGTAATTTAAGTAAAGACACCGTTTATCATGCAGTAACGAACAGCTATTTTGAAACAGATAAACTACCCATCAACACCAAACATATTATCCTCAATGCCAACCTCAATCGCACCATCAATAATGTTGTTTTATTAAGCAACGTTGCCCCTAATTATGCCCAAAATGGAAAACACCTGATTTCTGTTTCTGCCAATGGTATTCATCCTGAACCAACGGAGTTTATAAACGATTTAATCAGCCTTTTTGGACAAGAAGTTAAGCAATGGAAATTGGTTCAGACATATTTGATAAAGGAATCATTACCCAAAATAAATTACGAGAGAAGTTATAGTGCTGCAGCAAAAGACGGCGTTTTCTATTGCGGAGATTATTTAATACAAGGCTCCATTAATGGTGCCATGGAAAGCGGCAGGAGAACAGCAGAGGAGATTACTGCGCTACAAACACTTTGTAAGTAGCTAAACGTTCTTGCTTTTCGTTGCTAATCTCTACAAAATAGTACGATTCTGCAGGCAAGTTATTCAGTAAAATTTGCATGTGTTTTTCGGCACTATTTGCTTGGTATACGGTTTGACCCAATTTATTAAACAAACGGATAGAATGATTTTGGTTAGGCAAATTATTACTTAATTCGATATGCAAAACATCTTTGGCCGGATTGGGATATAATAAAACATCTGTTTGCTTTAGCCATTGGTTTAAACCAGTGGTTCTTTCTACAAAAAGTTCTAATAAGGTTTCTCTTTCACAATTATTGGTGTCGATAATTTTTGATAAAACACGCGCCATTCCAAAGTTTTGAAACCTAACATCTACAAAATTAGTATCCGTTTTCCCCAATGCTTGTGCGTTTAAAAAGTACCATTCGTATCGTAAGTTTGGTTGATAAAAAACAAAATAAGTAAACACATTTATGGTATCTAGCTGAACAGTTTTACCCATAATTGGATTTACATTTGGCTTAGGCAAAACTGGCACAAATAAGGTATCTGAATAACGCGTACAAAGGCCCTCATCAATAATACTCACATGGTAATTACCAGAATTTTCGGGTAAAAAATCAAAATTCTTATGATTTATTAAATCACTATAATCGCGGTACCATTGATAGTTATAAAATGGATTAAACACACTCAAAATTTTCACATTCCCCTCACAGGCATTTGGGTTATTTTCCACCTTTAATTTTAATGAGATTGGCAAACTATGTCTCACCAAAATGGTATCCGTTACCACACAAGAATTGCCGTTACTTTTCTCAATAAAATACCATCCTGCGCCGCTAGGCATAATGCGTTTAGAAAAAGAATCTGTTAATACATTAGAACTTCTCCAGCGGAAAGATTGAATAAAAAACGAAGAATCTTGTACCTCAATACTATCTAAAATGCCATTACAAAAATCATAAATAAACCTAGGCCTCGATACCAAAAAATTATTGGATGAAACCACAAATGCGAGCGAATCTTTGCAGCCGCTTAAATCTTGAATCACCACATAAAAAAGGCTATCGCTTCTCAAAATAGAGGTGGGTATGGTATAAGTAGAATCTATACCAAATGCCCTTATTATTTGGTTCGAACCAAAACCACCGCGGTAAAATGTATAACGGTAGGTATTGCCGAATGGCGTTCCAAATTTGCCGCCAGCTCTAATTCTTACGCCATCGGTTACACATTCTTTTGATTTAACATTTACCTGAACGGGTGCTTGAACCAAAACAGAATCCCAGTATTGCCCACTGCAACCGCTTGGGTTAGGGGGCGAAATACTCTGCAAATGCAGGCCTATGCGGTACCATCCGCCTTTTACAAAACGATGATTAAGCACGTTAGTTCCTTTAATTGTATCGTATACATGCGAACCTGGTTCAGTCTCAATAAAAAATTGAGTGGGTAAAGAATTTACCGGCACTGTATTAGTTTGTATATAGCTAAAATCATAATAGCCACAATTTTTGTTTGTTTTCCTTATATTGGCAGTTGGAATTCTTCTCACCAAAACAGAAAAAGATTTGGTTTGAAAATTTGGAACAGGGCAAGTTTTATCTTTGGCTGTAATTATAAAATAATGAGGAAGATTACCCGCCATATCATTTGGAGGTGTCCAGCAAAATTGCATGCTATCGTATTTGGGTCCGCTTACATGGCGGTTTTCAGGATTATATAATTTGGTAAAAGTAGCCCCTTTTGAGGTGAGCAAACTGGGTGCGTTCCAGCTTAAGTTGGTGGTATCCCAAGCAGCCAAACTATCTGTAGCACTTACGGTAAAACAAATTGTATTACCCGCACAAACGGCAAAATGGGCAGTATCATTTATTGCTGTATCACTTGTAAAAACGTGTAACTGCGGCCGACTATTACTAGCACAATTTCTGCTGTAAAATTGAATATCACGTGTGCTTATGCCCATAAGCGTTGGCAAACCAGAAACACGTTTCCATTGCTTCACTTCTACTACCAAATTACTCACAAATTCACCCATTGGCCTGAACCTAATATCCCCATTTACAGCATTAATATGCATGCCATTTAGGGTATCTGTGGCTGGAAACTGATTGGGAAAACCTGTATAAGGAAATGGCACAGAAGGATTAAAAGGACTAACATACGGTGCTAAATTATTCGGTCCTGTAAGCGACCTTCCCAATCCATAACTCAACGAATCACCATCTGGGTCTATAGCACCCAAATTGGCTGTATATTCTTGTCCGGCGCAGGCCAAAAACACTGGTGATTGGGTAAATATGGGTGAGCTATTGCAGGGCGTTGTGCAGCGGTTAATGGTGGTTTGGGCATAGAAGTTTAACGAGCCAGGTGTTACTAAAGTTGAAATGGCATTATTTCTACAACAGCTGCCGTACCCCACATTTACCAAGCAGCAGCTACTTGGAATAGCCGAAAGATTAATATTTCCCTCAAACACGTATACTTCAATGCCGGGCGTAAATGTTCCTGGCGAACGGGTGCCACAATTGGTACAAATTGTTTTTTGTAAATCGCAAAGTTGAATTACGTCGAAACCGCTTACAACTGTAACAACAGTTATATTTTGAGTACCAAAACTTTGTGCCACACAACTGCTTGCCGGTAAGTTAGAACCTGCTGGAATTTCGGCGCCTGTAATTTGTAAATTAATGCCACAAGACGGACTAATACTGCTAGGGCAATTGGCACAAAGTTGCACGCCCGAACAATCCCTAAATACTTTAAACTGCACCCTATAAACCTGCGGTGTGGTTGTGCAAGAATAAGAAATGTCTGAACCAATTACATGGCTTGCTAAAACAGCAGGAATATTGCTTAATAACAGCAAAAAACTTAACAAAAAAAGTAAGTGTATTTTTTTCATCATAGGGTGTTTTAGAACTAAGTCAAATACAAAACAAATATAGTTGCTGGCTGGCAAAATCAAAGAAGTAAAATCACATTTGGTTCAGACCAAAATATTTTATAACCTTGCCATATTAAGCAGCAAGGATAATGAATCAAAAAGCTACGCATCAAGTTATGGCCATGTATGGAAGTTTATTCGACCATTATTTGGCGCGTGGATTTTACCGCATGCGTAGAAATCTATTTACTACTGATGAGTATTTTGATATCGATAAACTTTGCATGTTTGATATATTCTGGCTCCGCACCAAAATACATGAGTTACCCCATCCAAACACCCACAAAATTTGGAAACTAAACAAACATTTTGAAGTACATATTGGCCCAGCTAAGTTTAATGCCGAAATAGATGAGTTATACGAACGATACCGCAAACACATGAAGTTTGATGCCCATGAAAGCATTCAACATTTTATGATTGGAGAGGAAAAATTTTGTGATTTTAACTCAGGCATCATCGAGATTAGGGATGAACAAAAATTGATAGCGGCTGGTTATTTTGATATGGGTGCCAACAGCATTGCAGGTAACCTAAACTTTTACGACCCTCATTATAAAAAATACAGCCTGGGCAAATACCTCATGTTGCGCAAAATAGACTTTGCCCAAAGCAATCAATTTACCTATTATTACACTGGATACTTGGCTGTAGATAATTCCAAATTTGATTACAAATTATTTCCAGATGCTAATGCTGTAGAAGTACTTATTAAACAAGAAAACTTGACTTGGTTTCCGTATAATAATATACAAAAAGAAGGCTTAATTCCTTTTGCCAAATGGGCCAATCTGCACAAATCTTATCCTTCTATCAACTTTTAATATTTATTTTTGGTTCAGCCAGAAACATAATGATGGGCTTTTTGTATTTTGCAACCCTAACACAAAAATAAACTTGACAAACCTTACCTATATTAGTCACGGCGCACAAATTACCGGCGGATATTTACATGAAAAACACTTAGCAGAAAGTTTGGCAAAAACATTAAATACAACCCTAAATGAAACCCGACAATGGAAATATTTTGAAAGCAAAAAAGCAAATTTTTCTCTGCTTTTGTGGGATTATAAAAATGCTAATGCCCACATCAATCTTTGTGTAAGCAGATTGGCCTTACCCAGTATTTTAAAAAATATTTTTAATAAAAAAAAGACGCTTGTTGTTTGGCATTATTACGACGACAAAGATAAAAAGAGTAAATTTTTAAGGAGTTATTACCATATATTGGTGCGGGTTGCACTGTTCATTTCTCCCAATAAATTAGCCTTTGTGGCTGTGGCTCCCTATTGGAAAAACTACTTCGAAAAAGAGTTTAAATTAAAAAAAGTGTTTTATTTCCCCAATTTGTTTGAACCAAATAGCTATGCAAAATACAGAGGAACCGACAAGAAAAAGCAAATTCATTTAGGACAAGTTTCTTTTAAAAACAGTGCTGAGTTATTCTTTTTAGCAGAGCAATTAAGTGGCAAAGGATACGAATGTTATTTTAGCACCAACGACCCCAAAAAGGTTTACCAAAGTAAGTACTACCAAGTTATTTATTTTGAAAACCATGCCGATTATTTGCAACAAATGGCAGCCAGCGAATATACCTTAGCCATGCCTTCTATTGCCGAAGGTTGGAACAGAATTGCCCACGAAAGTTTATTAGTAGGCACCCAAGTAATTGGATTTAACAAAGGCGGCTTGGGCGATTTATTGCGCGGAGCCAATGCCCTACTGGTAGGCACTAAACCAGTAAACAATTCGGTGGAAGCATTTAGTGTTAATCTATTTGGCAACACTCCGCCACCACCCAGTGTGGTAAATGCTTTATATCTTATTTTAAATAAAGTAAGTCCTCCTATTCAAGATGAATTTTTAAGCCATTTTAGAACCGATAAAACGGAAGAATATTTGCAAGAAATTACCCAATGGTGCCAAGCCTAAAAAACGAATGATATGATAGTCTTTCCACATTGTAAAATTAACCTTGGCCTGCATATTATAGAAAAAAGGCCAGATGGTTTTCACAACCTAGAAACGGTATTTTACCCTATACCTTTGTGCGATGCCCTCGAGGTAATTGAGTCGCCTTTGGCTCAAACAGAACCTTTACAAATACAATTAGAAGGACTAGCCGTAAAAGGCGAAATAGAAAGCAATTTAATTTACAAAGCCTATCATTTAATTGCTAAAGATTATCCCCTTAAATCGGCCAAATTTTGCCTGTTAAAAAACATTCCTATGGGGGCCGGATTGGGCGGTGGCTCCAGCGATGGCGCCTTTGCCATTTCTTTGCTGAACCAATATTTTAAGTTACACATTCCGTTCGAAAAACAAGTAGAATATGCCGCTCAACTGGGCAGCGATTGTGCGTATTTTTTATACAAAGAACCTTGCCTAGCAAGTGGTAGAGGCGAAATATTAAGTCCGCTCAAATTTAGTTTAAAAGGCTATTGGATTGTGTTGGTAAAACCACCCATTCACATAAGTACTGCAGAAGCTTTTGCCCAAATAAAACCAAGAAAAACCTGGCAAAATTATACGCCTGTATCGCTTTCTTCTATTTTGCTTGAACCGATACACACCTGGAAAAATAACTTGGTAAACGATTTTGAAAACAGCCTTTTCCCAGCCCATCCAACCTTGGAAAACATTAAAAGCAAACTCTATGAAAAGGGTGCTGAATATGCAGCTATGAGCGGCAGTGGTTCTACCTTATTTGGTATTTTTAAGGATGACCCTAAACTTGAAAACACCTTTGAAAACTGCTTTTATTTTGCCAGCAAATTAGACTAATTCGGACCATCAGATTCTATTAAACCATCGCGTAAGCGCACAATGCGTTTTGCCCTTTTGGCAATATCTTCTTCGTGAGTTACAATTATAACCGTGTTTCCCGCTTCGTGAATTTTTTCTATTAACTCCATAATTTCGTAGGAAGTTTTAGAATCTAAATTTCCGGTTGGCTCATCGGCCAAAATAATAGATGGATTATTAACCAAAGCCCTAGCAATGGCCACCCGTTGCCTTTGTCCGCCCGAGAGTTCATTAGGTTTATGATCCATTCTATCTCCCAAACCCACACTTTTAAGAGCGGTTTCAGCCTTTACAATTCGGTCTTTTTTAGATATACCGGCATATACAAGGGGTAAAGCAACATTGTCTAATGAAGTGTTTCTAGCCAATAAATTAAAGGTTTGAAAAATGAAACCAATCTCTTTATTTCGAATTTCGGCTAAGGCATTATCTGTCATGTTACTTACATCGGTGCCATTTAAAAAATACTTGCCCCGAGAAGGAGTATCTAAACAACCTAAGATATTCATCAATGTAGATTTTCCAGAACCAGATGGCCCCATAAGCGCTACATATTCACCTTTGTTAATGTGTAAATCAACCTCTCGCAATGCATTTACAACCACCTCTCCTATTCGATAAGTTTTACCAATTCCTTTAATTTCAATAACGGTATTTTCCATTATTTATCTAAATTTAGGAACGCGGAAATAATCACTATCTTTAGCAGGAGCGTTTAATAAAGCATCTTTTTTGGTAAAGTTTAATTCTGCTTCATCATGGCGTAAAATATTAACATTATCGCTCATAAAAATGAGAGGTTCAACGCCATCTGTATTTACTTCATTTAACTTTTCACAATAAGATAAAATCCTACCTAAATTGGCAGTAAGGTCTTCCTTTTCGGCCTCTGTAAATTCTAATTTAGCTAAATCTGCTAAGTGATTGATGGTTTCATTATTAATATCCATGGGATTGCAATTTATTATTTATTACGTTATAAACCTGCTCTTTTAAATTTTCAATATCATCAAAGGTTAAACCTTTAGTTTCGATAGGCTTGTGTACAAACTGACTTACAAAACCGGGTCGGCCTTCAAATATTCCTTGGTCGGGCAGCACTTCCCAATTACCCATTATAGTTATAGGCAAGAGCGGAATTTGTTTTTCTATAGCTATTCTAAACGGCCCATCTTTAAATTTTATGAGCTTTGGCACTTGGTTAGAAATAGTGCCCTCTGGAAATATAACCATGCTATTTCCCTGGTCAATCCAATTCAGGGCCTTGCGGTAGCTCAAAGCGGCTTTTCTAGCATCTTTTCTATCCACGGCAATGTCTATTGTTCTGAACCAAATACCAAAAAATGGCACGCGCTCGAGCTCAGCCTTGGCCATAAAATTAAAAAACAGCGGTAACTTTACGGTTAAGGTAATGATATCAATTTGGGAGGTATGGTTGGGCACAATCATATAAGAACGAGTGGTATCCAAAGGAACCTCGTAGCTTGTTTTTACTTTTACAAAATTGCATAAAAGTAACATCTTACCCCAAAACTTCCGAAGTATATGTCCAAACCGATACCGCTTGGGATTGCTCAAAGCAAAATAAATTAATGGGTACAATAGTATGAACCAAATAACTGTCCACAAGCCAAAATAAATGGCATAAGCGGCTTTAGCAGGGTGTTTAGATAATTTGAGTGCCACGCTTTTTCCTATTTACCGAACGCCTCTGGATTGGTTCTCCAAGATTTTAACACCGCCGTATCGGCATCATTCACGTATCCTTTTGCCACAGCTGTTTCTATCAATACATCGTAATTGCAAAGGGAAACCATGGGGCAATTGGCCGCAGCAAAATTATCTTCTGCTATTTTTAATCCGTAGGTAAAAATACTTGCTAAGCCAAGTACGTTTGAACCAAACTCGCGAAGGGTATCAATGGCTTGCAAACTGCTTTTGCCGGTAGAAACAAGATCTTCTATAACTACCACAGACATAGAAGGACTAATATCTCCTTCTACTTGCTTGCCCATTCCGTGTTTTTTAGGTTCAGACCGAACATAGCCAAAAGGTAGGTTTAGCGCATCTGCCACCAAAGCACCGGGAGCAATACCGGCTGTTGCTACACCAATAATGGCTTCAACTTGTGGGTAGCTTGCCAAAATCTCTTTGGCCAAAGCTTCTTTTATAAAACTGCGAATAGCAGGGTGAGAGAGCGATAGTCGGTTGTCGCTGTATATGGGCGACTTTAAACCAGACGCCCAAGTGAAAGGGTTATTGGGTTGTAATTTAATCGCTTTTATCTGGAGTAAATATTCTGCTATCTTTGTAGCGGTTGGTTCACTAATTTGCATGACTACAAATGTATAAATTTTTCATTAACGATAAGCCTCTTTTGATTGCAAGTGATGTAAGTATTGAACTTGCTTCGCTGCAATTACCAATAAAGCAGTACAATAAGGAAACTAAATTGATGGATTTGGTGAGGAAAATAGAAGAAAATAGCGAGAAAGGCTTAATTCTATTATATAAGGACCCCGATTTTTTATTTCAGAAACTCTTATCCAAATTTACCTGCATTCATGCAGGTGGAGGCATCGTGTTTAATGACAAAAAAGAGCTTTTGCTCATGAAACGTTTGGGTAAATGGGATTTACCTAAGGGCAAAATAGACCCGGGTGAAACCAATGAAGAAGGTGCTGTAAGGGAAGTGGAGGAAGAGTGCGGTATTTCGCCACTAAACATCCAATATTTTATGGGAAATAGTTACCATACTTACAAACTTCAAGGACATAGATTTTGTAAATTAACGCATTGGTATGTAATGAATACCCCTTTTACGGGAGAGTTGGTACCTCAAATTGAGGAGAGCATAACAGAGGTAAAGTGGGCTAACCCAGCCGAGATAGACCTTAGAACCTTGGATACTTACGAATCTATTAGGGCCATTTTACAAGATGTTTTGCACCCTTAAAAGATTACTTCTTTGGGCACAAAGGCTGCGGCATTTCCACCATTGCGAATAAGGTCTCTCACCACCGATGAACTGATTGGTGTATATTCTGGGTCGCACATTAAGAAGATGGTTTCAGCTTTGGGGTAAATCATGCGATTCATTTGCGAAATATTCTTTTCATAATCAAAATCGGCCATGTTTCTGATGCCACGAAGTACAAATTGAGCACCAATAGACTCGCAAAAATCAACGGTTAAACCCTCATAATAATCGGCCCTCACTTTTGGCTCATTCTTGTAAATCTGGTTGATCCAATTCACTCTTTTCTCAACAGGAAATAAGGTTGCTTTGTTGATGTTGTGGCCAACTCCCACAATAATTTCATCAAATAAAGGCAGCGCACGCGCAATAATGTTTGTATGGCCAACGGTGATGGGATCGAAAGTGCCTGGAAACAACGCAATTTTTTTCATGGCACAAAGGTAGAAAATATTGCCACGAATTTTCACGAATAATATTGCCACGAATGCACGAAT
>JAUYMZ010000264.1 GCA_030699355.1 Bacteroidota bacterium
GCCCTAAAACGTGTAGGCCCATGCGCCGGCATTCTTCCATAAAGAAAGAAACTTTTTCTATGTTTCCTAAGTTGGTGGTAAGCACAGCCGCCATATATTCTGCGGGGTAATGCGCTTTTAAATAGGCTGTATGATAGGCTACATAGGCGTAGCAAGTAGAGTGCGATTTGTTAAATGCATATTGCGCAAATGCCTCCCAGTCTGTCCATATTTTTTCTAAGGTTTCTGATTTAAATCCTTTGGCGCTTGCTCCTTCAATAAACTTGCCCTTCATTTTATCGAGGGTATAGCGGTCTTTTTTACCCATTGCTTTTCGCAGGGTATCTGCATCCCCTTTGGTAAAGTTGGCAATTTTTTGAGAGAGCAACATTACCTGCTCTTGGTAAACCGTAATACCATAAGTTGGCTCCAGGTATTCTTTCATTTCTTCCAAATCGTAACTAATGGCTTCTCTACCATGTTTACGCGCAATAAAATTTGGAATATATTGAATTGGACCTGGCCTATACAAGGCATTCATGGCAATTAAATCGTCGAACTTGTCGGGCTTAAGGTCTTTGAGGTGTTTTTGCATACCGGCACTTTCAAACTGAAAAGTACCATTGGTTTCGCCTCTTTGGTATAGCTCGTAGGTTTTAACATCATCGAGCGGAATGTCTTCTAAAACAATATCAACATTGTGATTTTGCTTTATAAGCACCATGGCATCTTTTAAAATGGTTAAGTTTTTTAACCCCAAAAAGTCCATTTTAATAACACCAGCATCTTCAATTACTTTACCTTGGAATTGTGTTACCAATAAGTCGGAATCTTTGGCTACTGCTACCGGAATTAAATCGGTAAGGTCGGAGGGTGCAATAATAATTCCCGCCGCATGCACGCCTGTGCCGCGCACGGAGCCCTCTAATATTTCTGCTTCTTTTAAAACACGCGCATTAATATCGGTACCTTTATATAGTTCCCTGAGTTTTTTTACATTTTCTAAATCTTCCGATTGTAGCCCTTCTTTTTCTTTTAGGCTTTTATCGCCATCCATAGGGGCGTTCAACAAACGACCAAGTTCTATTCCCGGTTTATCGGGTACTAATTTTACCAAAGCATTGGCTTCTTGTAGCGGTAAATCTAACACACGCGCCACATCTTTGATGCTCATTTTGGCAGCCATGGTGCCATAAGTTACAATTTGCGCAACTTGGTTTCTGCCATATTTTTTTACTACATAATCAATTACTTTTTGCCTGCCTGCATCATCAAAATCCGTATCAATATCGGGCATCGATTTACGGTCTGGATTTAAGAAACGTTCAAATAGCAAATCGTATTTAATAGGGTCGATATTGGTAATGCCAATGCAATATGCTACAGCAGAACCCGCCGCAGAACCACGTCCGGGACCAATAAACACGCCCAGTTCTCTGCCCGCACGGATAAAATCGGATACAATTAAAAAGTAACCAGCAAATCCCATCGTGCGAATGGTATGCAGTTCAAAGTTTAAACGTTCTTCTACCTCTGGCGTAATGTCTTTATAACGCGCTTTGGCGCCAGTATAAGTGAGGTGGTGGAGGTAATCGTCTTGTGTTAAAAAGCCAGGTGGAATTTCGTAATTGGGTAAAAGAATATCACGCTTTAAATCGAGCGTTTCAATTTTATCTATTACCATATTGGTATTGTCTATGGCTTGCGGTATATCGCTAAATACCTTCGACATTTCCTCTGTGGTTTTAAAGAAAAACTGATCGTTATAAAAAGCAAAACGTTTCCCTTTTATACTTACATCATCATCTATTTCTTTTACGGTTGGGGTGCTTTGTTTTTCGCCAGTGTTGATACATAGTAAAATATCGTGGGCATTGGCATCTTTCTGGTCTACATAATGTGAATCGTTAGAAGCAATGATAGGCACATTGTATTTAAGCGAAAATTTAATGAGTACCTCATTTACTTTATTTTGGTCTGGAATATCGTGGCGTTGCAGTTCTATGTAATAATCTTCGCCAAACAAATCTAGCCACCATTTAAACTCAATTTCTCCCGCTTCTTCCCCTTTTTTTAAAATGGTTTTTGGAACAGAGGCACCCAAGCAACAGGTGGTGGCAATTAAACCCTTGTGGTATTTTAAAATGAGCTGTTTATCTATACGCGGGTATTTGCCGTACATGCCTTCCATGTATCCTAGCGAGCAAAGTTTGATTAAGTTTTTATAGCCCTCTTCATTTTTGGCCAACATGAGTTGGTGGTAACGAATGTCTTTATCTTCTTTAGTAAACGAGTGTTTGGTTCGATCCGAAACCACATAAAACTCACAACCTACAATGGGTTTTACTTTAAGGGTTCCATCTGCATTTTTATGTTTGTAGGCTTCGGCCACAAACTCAAACGCTCCAAACATATTTCCATGGTCGGTAATGGCCAAGGCGGGCATATTATCTGCGGCGGCTTTTTTATATAATTTGCCAATATCTGCCGCGCCATCTAGCAAAGAAAACTGGGTGTGTACGTGTAGGTGTGAGAACTTCATATTTAAATCTAGTTAACGAATGTACGTTATGCCCCATACATTCTAATTGAGTGTTGAAAAGTAGCCCTCAAAAGCATTTAGAATTGCGGAAATTAAAAGTTTTCAACTATCTTTTTAAACTCATATATTTGTGTTTAAACCATTTCATTTGGAAGCCATCTTAACAAACATGAATAAAAAATTACTACTACTTATATTCCTTTTTGCAGCAAACTTGGCATGGGCTCAACAGTTATATTTTCCTCCGCTCGCAGGTTCAACTTGGAACAGCACCGCCGCTGCTGATTTGGGCTGGTGCACAGATAAAATAGATAGCCTGTATGATTTTTTAGAAAGCAAAAACACGAAAGGCTTTATCGTTTTAAAAGACGGTAAAATGGTATTAGAAAAATATTTCGGCACTTTTACTCAAGATAGCTTTTGGTATTGGGCATCGGCGGGTAAAACCATGACCGCTTTGATGGTTGGAGTGGCCCAACAAAATGGTTTGTTATCTATAAATGATACCAGCTCCAAATATTTAGGCAGCGGTTGGACAAGTTTAGGTTCAGCCCAAGAAGATAAAATAACCATATACCACCAATTGAGTATGAGTAGCGGATTGGATGAGACTTTTAATGCAGATTGTACCAACGATACTTGCTTGCGATACAAGGCAGATGCAGGCACACGTTGGGCGTATCATAATGCGCCGTATACGCTTTTAGATAAAGTAATTGAATCGGCCAGTGGGAGAAGTTTTCAGCAATATTTTAATGCCGAAATTAGAAACAAAACGGGCATAAATGGCATTTGGACAAGGTTGGGAAATAACAATGTTTTGTTGAGTAATACCCGCAGTATGGCAAGGTTTGGTTTGTTATTGCTGAACCAAGGAAAATGGGAACAAACAGGGGTGTTGAACGATACCCATTATTTTAATGCGATGGTAAATAGCTCTCAAAATTTAAATATATCTTATGGTTATTTAACTTGGTTAAACGGAAAAGGAAAGGCGATGTTTCCGGGTTCTCAGATTGTGTTTAATACAGATTTGGCGCCCAATGCGCCCAAAGATATGTATGCGGCCATGGGTAAAAACGGACAGCTTATTAACGTGGTGCCTTCCCAAAATTTGGTGGTGGTAAGGGTAGGAGATGCACCGGGCGATAATGGCGAAGTGCCGGTTACCTTTAACAACGATATTTGGAAGTATTTAAACAAAGTTATTTGTGCGCCAAGCACGGGAATAACAAGTGTTGAAACTATAATCAAGCTGCAACTTTACCCCAACCCAACAAGCCACGAAATAAACCTAAGCGGCGTTCTAGCGCATGAGTTAAAAGAAGTAACTTTATTCAACCTGCAAGGTAAATTAATTCAAAGCTTTGAACCTAATTTAAAACTAAATATAGAAGGAGTTGAATCTGGTATTTACCTATTAAAAGTGAGCACCCAAAACGGTATTGGTTTTGTGAAGTTGGTAAAGGAGTGAGCATTTTACTGTAGGTTTGAAGGCTTTATTTTAAAGGGGTTTTGAGGAATTGACCTACGATTTTTTTCTTTAATCTTTTTAAATTTTGTGAGTGTGAGGTGGAATTTTAAAATAATTATATAATCTTTGTTTTACTATCGAATTGGCCAATGGTTGTAGCGATTAATTTATTCTAAAATTATATTATGCCAAAACTAATCATTCCTGCACTACTGTTTTGTGTATTTATTTTTTCAAAAAATTTAATACCTAATTCAGTAGCTCAGGTTTATAATTATATACCCCTAGAAAGTCGAGATTTTGAAGTAAATCCAGCCGAATTGGGGCTATTCCCTCATGTTTCCTCTTCATTTGCTAACAGCGCAAATATGGGGAATAAGGATTACTTTGCTAGAATGTACCGAGTTGGTATGACTTCATTTTTCGACCCCCTTAATTTTGGTTTGACATTTACAACAAAGGTATTGCCAAACCAAGTTTCAGTTGGAATTGTGAGTGTTGGAACGGGATATAATTTTAAGGTAAATTCTAAATTAAATTGTGCATTTGGTGTAAATTATAAGTTCTCAAGGGGAACTTTTTCATCTGGATATGTTGATTTTTTGGAACAAACAGCAGTTCTCGGGAATGGTTCAATTTCGGATGGTTTTAATGCCTCTTTGGTTTTATCTGATTCACTCAAACGTACTTATTTAACTATTATGCTTTTAAATGCATTTCCAATAGCAAATCAAGCAGAATTATTCCCTAAATATTTAGCTTTACTAACAGGTAATCTTATCGGATTGTTCAAAGAAAATAAGCATTCAGTTTTGTATTTAGAATCGTACATTAAATATTCTTTGCTTCATTCAAAACCTGTATACAGTAATATTTTACAATTTAAGCGTCCGATTAATCCTAATTATAAATACGTTGTTTCGGGGGGCACTTCACTTGGAGTTTTAGATGATAAGTATTATCAGTTGGGTTTAAATCTAAGTTTTGCTAATTCTAGAGGTGACGAGTTTTTTTTTAGATACAGTTTAGTGAATGCCATAAATGAGTTACAGGAAAATAGAGGATTTTATTTTGGCATTGTTAGTAATAGACCTATAGAGCATAGAAAGGTAAAAGGAAAAAGAGAGATGCGGGAAAATTAATGGATTTACATTTTTAAAAAAATTGGATTAATACCGAATCCAAATATGTAATAGTCCAACCAAATTGGACTAAACAGCTTTTGCGTCTGTTTTTACTGTGTCTGCCTTGTACTAAATGTATAACAAAGGATACTATAATCGGATTGAGCAATGCATTCACAATAGTGTTGATTTTAAAAAGTTGGTGAAGGAGTAGTTTAATTAATTGGTTCAAACCTAATTGTTTGTTTTTTAGAGTCTTTGTTATACATTTGATTAAACAATATAAATGGTATGAAATCAATTTTAACTTTACTAACAATTTTGCTTTTATGCTGCCCTGTATTTGCCCAACAACATGGTGCTTATAAAAAAAACCAACTTGAAATGGGATTTAGTTTTGGAGGAAAT
>JAUYMZ010000265.1 GCA_030699355.1 Bacteroidota bacterium
AATGTTTGCGAAATACTTTCTAATAAAAGTAGGTTCTGCGAGCCTGTAATGATAAACAAACCTACCTTATTGGGTTGATCATCTATTACGCCTTGCAAGTAAGATAAGAGTTGCGGCACACGTTGTATTTCATCAAATATAGCGCCCGTTTTATACTGATCCAAAAAAGCGCGCGGATCTTTAGTAACCAATAAAATATTATCTTGATTTTCGAAACTGATATAAGGCTTTTTAGGAAACATTTCTTTGGCAAGCGTGGTTTTACCCGATTGCCGCGGACCTAATAAACCCACTGCAGGAAACTTTTTGGCTAATTGCTTAATCTTAGTTGAGGCATCTCTTTGTATCATAATACAAAGATATTTATTTTTGTCAAATACGGAATCAGATTCCGTATTTGACAAGTAATTTTTTTACAAGTAATTGCTTATTAATATTTTACAAAAATTGGTATTTTAAAAAATAGAATATAAATTAAAATGGATGCTGCGAAAATAAAGCGTTTTTAATCTTTATCAATGGCATCACAATAGTTTTGAATGATGTAAAAAGTATACCCAATATTGTATTCAAAATAGGGTCCACCGGGATGCTCTGCCCACCAATCTAGGTTCAGCCAAATATTCCATAGAGGCGGGGTCGTTTACATAGTGCCAGCCTTCGTAACAAAAATCGAATAGATTACATACTTGTGCCAAGTTAAAATTCCCTGGATTTACACCAGCCACACCAACGGCAAAGTTTCTAACTATTTTATTTTTATAATCGCAGGCTTTCACCAGTTTTCGTTTACTTTTTCGACAATCTTTAAACATCTCTTTAAAGAATTTTTTCTGGTGTTTGCTTACGGTATAATCTATCTCTGGCGCGTACAATTCGCCGCCTTCTGTTTCTTCCCAATGGGCATCCGCCACCTGCTCTTCTTGTGCAACTTCTTTTATACCCTCACTTGGTTTTGGCTCAAACAATACATGCCTAGTAACATAATAGCCGAGCAATAAAAATGCCATGGCAATTAACATTCCCCTTCCCCATCCAAAACTGCGTTTTTGTTTTATATTATTTTCCGTATCTTTCATAATTTAAAAATAAACTTTAGCCATCGAATAAAAGATATCTGGAAGATGATTACTAATTTTGAGCTTTATGATAGAAATAAAAACTTTAGTAAACCTAACTAATCTTACGACTATAACTTTAATTAACAATGAACCAAAAGAAATAAGATAGAGAGAATCTTATGCCTTATGGTTTAATTGTAATTTGCCTTGTAAATTTTGAAATATACCCTTGCCCACCTGCTTCTAATGTTACAGTATATGTGCCAGCTTCCGTGTACTTTATATTCATTTGAATAATATCTGGGGTAAATTGAAACGCTTCTGCTCCATTTCCAAAATCCCAACGGTATTGATTCGAATTTTTCGATTTATTTTCAAAAGTTACCAAACATGGTGCAGTAAAATCCTGCCCTACTATTATAAATTCCGCCACTGGCTTTATAGGCTTCTCTTGGTCCTTTTTGCAAGAAAAGTTTAAAACACTAATGCAGATAAGTGCGCATAGAAGTTGTTTCATATTAATTGTCTTGGATGTTTTTTTTTGAATCTACTTTTATAAAAATAACTATTTGCCCTTTACTACAATTTGTTGAGAATAGGTGGACTCATAACCGTATCCATAAGCTTTTAGAACCACAGTATATGTCCCTTCATTATTATACCATTTCTTTTTAAGAATATCAGGACCTTGAGGTTCGAGCCCACCACCTTTTCCAAAATCCCAAATGCATTGAATTGCATTCTTGGAAGTATTCTCAAATATAATTTCACGTGGCCCCTCAAAGCCTCCATCATAAATTTTAAATTGTGCAGTAGGGTATTTGGGGCCATCCTCCTCTTCTTTTTTGCAAGATACATTAAGCAATAATATACAGGTTATTGCCAAGAGCATTTGTTTCATAAAGCAACTATTTTATTTTTTTATTGCAATAATAAAATAAAAAGTAATTTAACCAAATCTACGAAACCAAAACAAATACATATTATGGATAAAGGTTGATAGCAAAACAGAAAAATTACAAAAACCTCTTAAACATAAATGCTCTGCCTGAACCAGACTTAAGGTATTTTTCAAATTTATAGGCCAAATATTTATTATTAAAAACGGTATAAGTAATAATTTCAATAGGCAATCTGCATTTGGTGTATTGACAACTTCCTTTCGAATGTCTCTTGATTCTTTCTGTAAGATTAACGGTACAACCAACATAATGCTTTCCATCATTGCAACGTAAAATATAAACTGTCCAAACCATCCTTCAAACGTACCTTAGGAAAATCAAAAAGCCTAAAACTAACCTAAATGAAATCAGGTAAACCGGATTTTGGGAACACAAAAACACCCAACTAAGACTAATCTTAATTGGGTGCTCAGTAGCTCACCTACGCTAAAGCTTCGGTGAGCAAAGCTCACAAACATCAAGAAAATTAAATTTAAAAGAAAAAAGTAAAATTTGTTCTAAAACAAAAAGGTGGAGCTCCTCCACCGAAGCTCACCGAAGCTTGGGAAAACAAAAACACCCAACTAAGA
>JAUYMZ010000268.1 GCA_030699355.1 Bacteroidota bacterium
CCCTGACATCTATTAACACTCAAATTTTTCATTGAAGAAATTAATTTGCGCAACAATTAGATGTCAGGGCTAAAGCCCCTTTTGAATGGAGGCGGTGTTCCGTTTAGCTACTGAGATATCAGGGCTAACGCCCCTAAAAAACAACAAGGGGAAATTAAAAAAATGTCGAACACCGAACACCGAATGTTGAATTTCGAAGGAACAAAAGCCAGGAGCCAGAAGCCAGAGGCCTTTGTTAACCGAAGCTTTAGCGTAGGATACCAGAAGCAAAAAATTTCGAAGGAACAAAAACTATGGACCTTCCTCTTCAATTAAATTTAATTGTTTGAATATTTCTAATTGACTATTTTTGTTAGAGAATAAAAATTCAAAACAAGTCAAAAATAAACCTTTAAAAATTTTAAAACATTTATTTCAAATTTCAAAAAGTGAAAATGGAATTCTTTACAAATTTAGGAATGCCTATTGAATTAAAGTTTGAAGCTTTTTAACCAAATATTTTGATCATTAAAAATACAATTATGCTTACAGTAAATCCACAATATATTAAAGACGCCAATGGTAATAAATCCTTGGTTATTCTTACTGCTAAGGAATTCGAAACAATCATGGAAGAACTTGAGGAATTGGAAGACATTAAGCTTTATGATGATGTAAAAAAAGAGGATTCTAATGACCGTATTTTATTTTCTGAATACCTGAAAAACAGAAAAGCCAAACATGCCTAATTATATCATTGTATTATCTAAAAATGCACAAAAGCAATTAGACAAACTCACTGATAATATTGCCGAACCTATTTTTGTTGCGATTGCCAGATTGGAAGAAAACCCACGTCCTGCCGGCTGCAAGAAACTTAAAGACAGAAATGGCTATAGAATAAGAACTGGCAATTACAGAATTATTTACGATATTTATGATACCGAGCTTGTGGTAGATGTTATTACTCTGGGGCATAGAAAAGATATATACGAGTAAGCCGCGGGACTTCGTTTTGGCATGAAGAAAAAATTCGAAATTCTAAATCCGAAATTCGAAAGGGGTTTTGTGGTGGAGGGGGAGATTTTTGTTTAATCGTTTATGCGTTTGTTTGTTGGTTGGTTTGTGGGTTTGTGGATTTGGCAGTGGGTTGAACCAAACTGTTTCTATAAAAAGGGGCGTTAGCCCTGATATCTCAGTAGCATAAAATGCCCAGCAAGATTACCAAAAGGGGCGCTAGCCCTGATATCTTGTAACACTCAAATTTTTAATAGAAGAAATTAATATGCGCAACAATTAGATGTCAGGGCTAAAGCCCCTTTTGAATGGAGGCGGTGTTTCATTTAGCTACTGAGATATCAGGGCTAACGCCCCTATAAAAATGGGAAATAAAAAAAATGTCGAACACCGAATGTTGAATTTCGAAGGAATTTAAAAGGCTAATGGCTAAAAGCAAATGACTGCAAACACCGCGGCTCTCAATCCCGCTAGGGATTACATTTCGGTAGAAAAAAAAATGCCCCCGCCTGCCTTTTATATCCCGTAGGGATTATATTTTGCTGTAAATGGAGGGAGTTTTTTTTGAGGGTGAAATTTGGTTTTGAAATAGTGTTTTGGGTATTGGATGTGGAAGGGTGATTGTCAAAGGTAGATTGGGATGGTGTTTATTTCAAACTTTCTTCTACATTTAAATAGCCTCTTCTTACATTTTCTGGTACTACACCAATTACGACTTCTTTTTTCTTTATAAAGTTTTTCTAAAACTTCTGCTTTGTCAATGGGAAAGTATTGGTTTCGTTTAATTGTATAGTTATTCAATGTATATTGTAAAACTATACTTACTTCTTTTTCTTTTTTGTCAACTTTACAAAAAGCAATTTCACCAGTAGTATTAACCAAGTTATCTGGCACAAAAAATCTATAAGATAAAAATGAATTAGACGGATCTAACGTGTCATATAATAAATAAAGTTGGTCACCAATTACTTCAAAATTGTCGGTTGGAGATCTAAAAGTTTCATTATATGTCTTTCCATTTACTTCATATATATATTCGCCTGCTAGGCTTTTGCCATGCGTTGCCACATTCTTTAAGGTAGCAACGACTTCTCTTGTCACGTACTTATTTTTAAAACACTCTTCAGTTTGACATCCAAGTAAAATAGGAATGGTGACTATGGAAGCTATAAATGAAACAATGCCTAAATAAGATAAAAAGCTATTCATTTTACTTGTTTTCAATTTTATTAATCATTAGGTAGTTTATTTTGAACCTCAGGATAAACTTGTTTAATTAATTTATCATTTAATTCCTTATTTATCTGTTCGGATGTTTTTGGTTTTACATCCACGGTATTAAGTAAAATTGGATGGAAGAAATTATATAAATTATGGTATCCCTTTAATATTTCATCTTTTCCTTCATTGATATCATATTGCCAAATTCCATCAAAAGTTCCTTGAATTACACCTGCTGCACCTCGTCTAATTAAACTATTTGTTGTTGAGCTAAATATTGAGCCTGACAAACGTTTTGCAAACTTATCTAAACCCATACCTCCACCTAATAAATTACCTGCAAAATTTAAGGCGGCATCTAAATGATTGGCGCCGTTTTCATACTTGTAGCCGCCTTCTACCGAAAACGAATAACGCTCATCTACCTCTATTTTGCGATCGTTTACTATCGCCAATACATTCCCTAAACCTGCACTGAGCAAAGTCGAAGTGTGGTTGCTTAGCTCATAATGCCTGCTACCTTTTACATAGCTGTTTCTACGCAAATTGTTATTGTTTGTAATGCCTAATCCCTCCCAAGCAGTTATCATGAGTTCTTCATTGGTTCGCCATAAAGGTAATAAATTTTGATACATTTCTGGGCAAGTTTCTTGGGAGAAAAATTCGAAATTCTAAATTCGAAATTCTAAAAGCAAAAACCGAAATTCTAAATCCGAAATTCGAAAGGGGATTTGTGGTGGAAAGGGAATTTTTGTTTAAGGTTTAAAGTTTATGCGTTTATGCGTTTATGCGTTTAACTATTTTTGGGTTTGTTGGTTGGTGGGTTTGGCAAGGGGTTGAACCAAACTGTTTCTAAAATAAGGGGCGTTAGCCCTGAAATCTCAGTAGCATAAAATGCACAAGCATGATTATTAAGAGGGGCGTTAGCCCTGACATCTATTAACACTCAAATTTTTCATTGAAGAAATTAATTTGCGCAACAATTAGATGTCAGGGCTAA
>JAUYMZ010000274.1 GCA_030699355.1 Bacteroidota bacterium
GCAACGTTTGCAATTAATCTTAGGTTACATAGTACAACAAGGTGCAGAAAATAGCAAACATGAGTTTGTTAAACTCATAAAAAATCTCATTATCATCAATGCTGGGAAGTCAGAAATACGTTCTTATATCAATCGTTCTACCCAATTAATGGCCCACGAAATTACCCAAAATACGGGCAAAGCGGGCGAACATTATATCACTAACTCCAAAGAAGAGTATAAACAAATGCTCAACTCTGCCCTCGGTGGTGGCGCCATTGTGGCTTTTGCCTGCGTGGCAAAAATGGAGTTAGCTTCGGTTCATACCAGTTTATTCGGACATGGTTTTTTGTATGCCTTAAACTATGCCATTGCCTTTACTACAATTTATTTATTACATTATACTTTGGCAACCAAACAGCCTGCCATGACGGCCGCTACTTTGGCTCAAGCCATAGAACAAGATACAAAAGGTAATACCGATTTTAGCTCACTAGCCCAATTGTTTGGAAGGTTATTTCGTTCACAATTTATAGCCTTTGTGGGCAATGTATTCATGGCCTTTCCAGTGGCTTTGGCCTTGGTTTCCTTATGGGGATTTTTGTTTCAGGTAAATTTAGCAGCGCATAAAGCACCTGTGTTTATAAGAGATTTAGACTTTACGCAAAGTTCACTTATTTTTCATTCAGCCATTGCAGGAGTATTTCTATTTGTTTCAGGTTTAATCTCAGGCATCGTGCATAACCGCACCAAATACCTGCGCATTCCAGATAGAATTATACAACACCCCATACTTAAAAAAGTGCTATCTCCACAAAAATTGCAATACATAGCTAACTTTTACGAAAACAATATGGGAGGCATAAGCAGCAATATTTGGTTTGGTTTTTTCTTAGGTTTTACTGGCACCATTGGTATTATTCTCGGGCTGAACCTAGATATACGACACATAACCTTTGCCGCAGGTAATTTTGCCCTGGGTTTATACGGACATTCATTTAACCTCTCTTGGCAAACCATTCTAATGTCCATATTTGGCATCGGACTCATAGGTTTTGTTAATTTCATTGTTAGCTTTTCCCTGTCCATAAGCCTAGCATTGCGCTCAAGAGGCATTAAATTCAAAGCACTCTGGCAAATCTTACTAGCCATCAAAAAACAATTCCTGCTCGAACCCAAATCCTTCTTTCTGCCACCGAGGTAGTGAGAAATACAATAATTAAAGGTAATGAGTAAATGAGATAATTGTGTTTTTTTTAATTAGTAATTTTAAAAGTATATTGCATTAAGTTTTGAAAATTTAATAATTTAACCACAACAAAAATTTGTATGCAAACCATAGATATTATTGATGAAATAAAAAGACTTCCCATTCAAAAACGTTACTTGGTATTAGAAGAGATAATCAAGTCGATTAAAAATGAGGAAGGGTATAAGCAAATGGAGTTTGCAGCTAATGAGCTGCAGGAGGAATATAAAAAAAATACCGAACTAACTGAATTTGTATCACTCGACTTTGAAGATTTTTATGAAACAAGGTGAGGTTTGGCTTATTGATTTAGAGCCTACAAAGGGAGCTGAAATTCGTAAAACCAGACCAGCAATTTTAATTAATTCTAACAGTTTAGGGGTTTTGCCATTAAAAGTAATTATTCCTATTACTGATTGGAAGGAACATTATTCTATAGCTCCTTGGATGGTTAAAATTGAGCCAAATAAAATTAATGGGTTGACAAAAACATCTTCAGCAGATTGTTTTCAAATTAGGTCTTTGGCTCAAGAAAGATTAATTAAAAAACTTGGAACAATAGATAGTGCATCTATCTTTGAAATAAAAGAAGCAATTATAAAGGTAATTGGAGGATGATTTTTATTGTACTTTTAAATTTAAAATATGCCTAATATTGTGTTCAATATAGATAATTAAATTTATTTTATCGTATGAAAAAACTATTTATATACTTAGGTTTAAGTATAGTGTTTATTTATGGGATAATTGCCAATCCCTTTAGGAGTCACTTCTCAGAAGAGGTAAATAATCTAAACAGAACAATAAACCAAATAAAGGCAGATACCATTATTCGCTTTTATAACGATAGCGTTGGAATAGCCTTTATAGAAGATGGAAAATTATATATTAACAATATAGATACCACCAAGGTTAT
>JAUYMZ010000280.1 GCA_030699355.1 Bacteroidota bacterium
CATTCGTGGATTCACCTTTGACCATTTTAATGGTAGACCACTTTTTGACAGAATTGATCATTCTTCTCAACCAAATTTTGTAATTGAGACAACCCTTAAACGGCTCACTCTTCAAATTTTTAATCTATTTTACCAATTCAAAGAACTATATGGTTTGGATGGCTACAAAGACAGGTGGGGGCACGCATTTCCATCAGACAAATTGGACGACCTAAAAAATAACTGGTGTTAACGGCACCTACAAGAAACTGGCGGTTTTGTGTTACGTAGAAACATTTGTGGCTATTGAAAATTTGAATCTTCGCAACTATATTCGTGCTGATAGCCGCCAACTTCCAAGCTCGAAACCGTTATATACAAGCGTAACGGACGACAAATCGACAACCAAATGACAACGAAAATATTGACAGAATATGATTGAAAATATACCCGACCAGATTTTAAACCTTGAACATTTTCCAGAAGACGTAAGTATTCTTATTGGCGAAAATGGAAGTGGTAAAAGCACTCTACTAAATAACCTTTCAAAACATTTCTTGGGACGAGGGGAAAATGTTGTTGCATTAGCAAATTCTATCCACGACAAATTTGATAGTCAAAATAAAAATTTCAAAACATTACGAGGACGTTCGGGAAGAAAGCAAGCAAGAATGACAATTAAAAATGCTCTTGTAAACATTGCAGAAAGTGATATTCAAAGACTTAAAAATGCTTCAAGAGCATTACAATATGTCGGCTTTGATCCTGTAATTGGTTTTAAAATTGAAAAACTAAGACAATCGTACAGGGAAATAATTTCAAGTTCAGATTTCAACGACAATGACAAAGAAAAAATAAGCTATCTTCTTGACAAATCATTACGAGAAACAAATATTGAAGATGAAATTATCTGGTTAGAAATTGAAAGTTTTAGCTTTAATGAACTTGAAAAATCCTCATTAACTGAACTGTTTTTATTTGAACCTAAATTGAAGGAACTTAAAATAATTGAACGTATTGAGGTATTTCTAAGGAAGAACCAAAATACGATTTCAATGCTTGACGCAAGTTCGGGAGAATTAGTTTTAATTACTTCAATAGTTTATTTATCTACTGCAATTACCGAAAGGACAGTTATACTTATTGACGAACCTGAAAATAGCTTGCATCCTAAATGGCAAAAAGAATACGCAAGAATTCTATTGGATATATTTTATCTATATCAACCTAAAATCATCATTGCAACGCATTCTCCACTTGTTATAAGTGGTGCTGAATTATTTATAAAAGACCCTAAAATATATAAAGCGGAAAACTTCACTTTCGTTCTTCAAAAAAAAGAACCTCTAAATATGGAAGAGATGTATTTTAGGTTTTTTGATATTACTACACCTCAAAACAGATTTCTTTCAGATAGAATTGTTAGACTTTTAAACACATTAGCAAATGACAAAATAAGTTTGGACGAATTTGAAAATGCAGTTAAAAAAATCGAAGTTAGTTCTTACGACCCACAACAAATTGAAGTATTAAAATCGGTTATGGATTTGGCTTCAGAAATTTCAAACTCAAATAACAGACAATAAATATGGTTTTAGACATTAACCCACAAGAC
>JAUYMZ010000294.1 GCA_030699355.1 Bacteroidota bacterium
TATCTATGTATTTATAGCTACTTATGCTATTGGTATTACCCACTGCTTTTACTTTACCAATTTGCTCCCAATTTATTCCATTGTAGGTGCGCTCTACTTCATATTTTGATGCATTTATTTCTGAGGCAGTTTGCCAATTGAGGTGAATAATATTGCCCTGTTTTTCTCCTTCAAAACTAAGCCAAGTTACAGGCAAAGTAGCTGTGCTAAAATCATAAGCTCCTGTTAATAAATAATTAGTGGCATTAGCCCAGCCATTTACCTCTATTATTCTAATTTGGTAGGTGGTAAAAGGGGTAAGTCCGCCAATATTTACCACATCTGTATCGCCCACAAATACTACCTTTGAACCATCTGCCAAAGTTGGTGAGGTGCCAAAATTTTGTGTTGCGGCATAGTGTGTATAATTTACGGGATTACCAGTAATTGGAGCCGTACCGGCCTTCATTAATATTAACCTACCTGTACCATTACCAGGGGTATGAATACTTATTCTAATAGAATTGGCAAACAAATGGGTAACTGTTGCAGAAGCGGTTTGAACCGAAGGAGGCATTATATTATACGTATTGCGCGCAACAAGAAATCGCGTACTGTTAATACCAGAAATAGGAACATTTGCTCTACTAACCAAATCGGGTCTTCCATCTTTATCTATATCGCAAACAGGCCCTACACTACCACCAAATAAAGGTCTTGCAATGTTTACAACATTAAATAAACTGGCGTTTAAGGGTGCCAAAATTGAATTGTTATTTTTGTATATAGTTAAGTCAGCCCAAGAACTAACCAAATCTACCTTCCCATCCCCCGTTAAACAAACTGGATTAATAAAATTTTGCCCATTTGAAGCACCAATAAATGAAGTGGCTTGGGTAAAAATAAAGGAGGCACTACCCGCATTGCTGTGGTAACCCATTGCTCTACCTGCACCACTCGTACTAAAAAATGCAGAAAAACTTGTGGCAACATCTATAATAGAATCTTGATTTAAATCGGTTAATAAGGAATATTCAGGTCGCCTATAATTTTGCACTAAAACATTCAGCCCAAAAGCTTGAGAATCTAAAATACTTGAGGTTAATCCAAATTGGTTTTCCATAAAATTCATCGAATCATAATTACTTGTATTCGGAAAAGAATTGTAAAATAAAATATCGGGCTTACCGTCATTCGTTAAATCCTCGGAAAAAATTTTCCAATTACGATTGGTATTAGGAAACGTGCGAATTAAATTAATTGAAAAATTTGAAACCGAAATAGTGTTGGTTGTAGAATTATTGCCAAATATTACCAGACCATTTGGGGTTGTAACCAAAACATCTAATTTACCATTGCCATCAAAATCTCTTAACTCCAAAGCATTGAAAGTATTCACTCCACTAGGGAATATATTCAATAAGGGATGTTGCACTAATACCCTATGAAACATATTTACCCCAATACCTATTCCTTTGTTAATAAAAAAACAAACACCCGAATCGGTTCTGGCAACAAGATCGAGGTTTCCATCACTGTTAATATCTCCTATTTCAAAATCTCCAATCCACTTACCTTTCCAGGGTGTTATAGAACTATCTGCCACAAAATCTACTGGGGCTGCAAAACCAGAGTTGCTCACCCCCCCTGCAGGGCCACTTAAATTTTTAAACACCCGAGTTCTAATGTAATATGGAGCATGAATACTATTTGTAGAAATATTTGGATTATATTGCAAGGTAGTTACAACATCTACATTTCCATCATTATCTAAATCAGCACTTTTAAAATAAGTATAAGAAGCAGCTGTTTGTGGCAAATTTACATTTCCTTCGGTAGGCCAAAAGTTTAAGTTGCTTGGGTTACTGGTACTAGCCGGATAGGTGGGCACAAAATGATTTCTGGTAAAAAAAGTTTTACCGTTTATGCTTAGCATTATTGGGCCAACTGTAGCGCCAAATGGCACCCTAACCTGAATGGTATCTGCACTTACATATAATACCTGTGCTTTAACCTTTCCAATAAACACATGCCTTGCACCCGTGCCTGCATTTAGGTTCGAACCAAAAATTGTTAAAACTGCTCGTGGGTGTGCTGCAATGGGAGAAAAACCACTGATTACAGCCGTTTGAGCCGTAGTTTCTAGCCTAAATAAGATTCCAAAAATCAATAAAAGAATTGCATAACGTGTTTGCATAGGTGCATAATTTTAATTTGCTAAAATAAAGAAAAAAAGCAAAATCCGAAATTCTAAATTCTAAATTCGAAAAGGGGTTTGTGGTAAGGGGAGAATTTTTGTTTATGCGTTTATGCGTTGGTGGGTTGGTGGGTTTGGCTCCCCATGGGACCAAGCTGTTTCTATAAAAAGGGGCGTTAGCCCTGACATCTTAGTAGCATAAAATGCACGTCAAGATTACCAAGAGGG
>JAUYMZ010000016.1 GCA_030699355.1 Bacteroidota bacterium
GCTTTTTCCGCTATTGGTAGAGGTTTTGGTTCGAACCCAAAAATTAAAATCGCTCAAATTTGGGGCACTTAAAGAAGCCGTATACACAGCGTTTTGAGCAGAGGCAAATATTTGATTTTGAAAAATTGAGATAGATAAAAACGCCAATTGGGAGCCACCTAAACCCAGATTTTGATACGATTCTACGATTTGCTTTTTATCTAAATCCAATACTACAATTCCAAAACTACAGGCCAAGTAGGCTTTGTTTTCGAAAAAACAAACATGGTTAATAGATTTTGCCCCAATAATGCTTTTCATAAAAACATCGGGCACATTGTATATACGATTGCTGCTATGGTCTATTAAATCTATATTGGTATTTTGGTATATCACCACCGAAATATTTTTTGCCACATTGTGCTTAATTATTTTAACCTCTACATCAGATAAGCCGCTAATTCTAGATAAACGTTCTATGCTGCCATCTTCTACATCGTAGGTAAATAGGCCACTGTTGGAGCCACAATACACTTTGGTGCCAGCCACCGTAACAGATGCATTTTTATAATAGGGCAAGTGCACGCGCCAACCTTCAAAATTAACCTGGGCCTGAACCAAAACGCCCATGAAAAGTACCGTTAAAACAACAAAATATTTCTTCATAAATTTTTACATCCACAAATAAACGATAATGTTGTGAATGTTAGTGTAAATTTCTGTGGAAGGACAGAAATTCGGATTATTCATTTTATTTTTTTATAATTTCAATAGAATTTTAACATTAAAATTTGATATTAAAAAAATTGGTTATATTTGATTTAACAAAATTATATTCTTTGGAAAAATACACATTACTATCTAGCTTGTTTTTAATTGCAAGTTTTTGGCTAGCAACAAGGATTATCAAAAAAGTTTGCGAGGGAGATTCAATTGAAATCGGCCTTAGCTTACAAGATGCAATTATTAAAATATACAACACCAACGGACAAGAAATTCAGTTTACTGAAAAGCTCGATACAAAAACCAATACACTTTTGATTGAACCAAAAAACCTAGCAAATTCAGAATTAGTTTTTGTTACCATTAAATTTTTTGATGGCAGTGTTCAAAACAAAAAAGTATTGGTTTATGCTAAATAAATTAATCTTTTTATGCTGTCTATTTATTCTTAATCAGGGTTATAAACTAAAAGCCCAAGTATATTATCCAGAAGTTGAATGGTTGCAAACGGGATTTATTTGCTTTTCAATAAGTGACGAATCATTTTCTGGTAGAGATATAAACAAAAATGGTATTTTGCTAATTAAACAAGAAAGTACTAATCAATTTGGGAAATTAATTAAATGGGGAATTCAAGAATTTGATAATAATGGAAGCATCAAACCATTTTCTGATAGTAATTCTATTACCTTTAATGCAACTAATTTGGAAGGAGTCTTTTATTGCTCAATAGACCCAATAGTTCCCTTAAAAGATATGAAGGTATTATTATCTCCCAAATATAGGGAAGGAGGAGATCTTATAAACAAACCAGTATTGCTAACATATAATATAGAAAATAAAAATATTGACACAATAGATGTACCTTGGAATAATGAAAATTTTAATGTTTATACTGCCATAGAACTTGATTCATTTTTGTATTTTAAAATCTCTACTTATGATAAAATCAATAATATAGATAAATATTCTATAATCAAAACAGACAAACAGCTAAACATCCTAGTAAAATATCCTTTTGCAGGCATAATGGGTAATACTGCACGCCTGCATTATTGGAGGGGGAATGTCATAATTTATGGAACAAGTAGGATATTTGAACCTAGTCTAGATCGCATAAAAGAATATCCAGCTTTATATTTGCACAGCCCAGATGATATGAGGGTTTTGGGTAAAAGAATTTACAAAACGCCGCTTAATTACAACGATGTTTGGATGGTTTCTTTAAACACAATTAACGATACCTTTATGATGGGAATGACGGGATGGTCGTCTGATGATACCTATTTATTAAAAATAGATAGCAACTTTAATTTAGTAGATTCTACCTCCTATCCTCAAGTAAGTGTTATCCAATATCCAGTGTTAAACGATAAACCTATGAAAATTTTAACCAGTTTACTTTATGGTTCAAAAACTAAAATAATTTATCTAAATACCTTAGACCAAAACCCTTTTCAAAACTCCTACAAAGCTTATGATATTGGAGAAATTAAGGTAAATACTCCTTTTACCATGTGCAAAAAAGGCAACAAATATCTCATTTATGGCAACAGGTGGGAGTTAGATTCAACGGGCACTGAATTGGCAAACCGAATGTTTAGAATTGTATTAGATAGCAATGGCATTCCACTTAAGGCTAGAAGACCTCCTAGTTCCGTTTCAGACTTACATTCATTAAATCCACAAATTAACATGTATCCAAACCCCAGCAGTGGCTATATTACCATTGAAAATACTGGCCAAAATTTACCACTTGAATTAGAAATAAAAGATATGCATGGAAGAATTATACAGACACAACAATTAAATAAACCAAGAACACAATTGTTCTTGGATATTGATGCTGGAATTTATTACTTTAGTTTATACAACGGAATTTATAATCACACTAAAAAAATAATTGTTTCAAAGTAAAGAAAAGGAGAATTGGAAATTTAAAATCCATGGTTGTGCCAATAATAGAATAAATTGCATTAAGCAGATAATCTGAAAGAAATTTTGTTTCACACCTGTTAGTTCATTAAGTGATAATTATTGTTAATAATTTTATCTTTAAAAATAAATAACCCTTGACTTGTATTAATGTATCCTTGGATTGTTGCAAAATTATCATCTCTAGAAATTAAAAACTTCAAATTCCAATGTGCGGAGATACCTAATTTAAAACATAGAGATACTTCACCCCACGTCATTTCGCCCAAGATGCCAATTGGCAGAATGAATGCAAAGATTCCTCCCTGCAACTGCCAGCCATCCCAACAACAGGGAGAAACCTCTCTGATTGTATTGAGGTTTCCCCAAACAATAATAATTATGTTTAGGCAACTGTAACAATTGCTTAGAAATGGAAGCAGTTTTAAGTTTTGAAATAGGCTTTCTAAAGGGGCGTTAGCCCTGATATCTCAGTAGCCAAACATAACTTCCGCATTATCATAAAGGGGCGTTAGCCCTGATATAATATTTTGAGCAAACTACTAAGTTGCCATATATATTCCAGCAATCAGATGCCAGGGCTAAAGCCCCTTATGAATATCTGTACATTTTTTTTACTACTAAGATATCAGGGCTAACGCCCCAAAAAAATGGGAAATAAAAAAAATGTCGAACACCGAACACTGAATGTTGAATTTCGAAGGAACAAAAGCCAGCTGCCAGAAGCCAGAGGCCTTTGTTAACCGAAGCTTTAGCGTAGGATACCAGATGCAAAAAATTTCGAAGGAACAGCTAACAGCCAACAGCAATTCGCAAAACATTAATACAAAAACTCAATTCGTTTTTCTTTACTTTTGCAGCCTATGTGGAATCGTTTTGGCTCTTTTTGCATTCGTAATCGTTTTTGGCTGCTTATTGCCATCGGTTTACTTACCTTGTTTTTTGGCTATTTTGCTACCAAAGTGCAAATGACCTACGACTTTGCCAAAGTAGTACCCAAAGACGATCCCGATTTTATAGAATACATTAAGTTTAAGGAAACCTTTGGCGAAGATGGAAATATTTTGGTAATTGGCACCCAAAGCGAAAAACTATTTGAACTTGATTTCTTCAATAAACTCTACGATTTATGCGATGAAATTGAACATATTGAAGGCGTAGACAAAGTGCTTTCTATTAATAAAGCCTACTACCTTGAGCGGAATGATTCGCTCGAAAAACTGCTTGTAAAGCCACTGCTTAAAGAAAAACCAAAAACCCAGGCCGAACTAGATTCTTTCCATACCGTTATTAAATCGCTGCGCTTTTACCAAGGTTTGCTCTATAACCCAAGTTCTAATTTGGTTATTTTGGCCGTAAACCTCAACAAAAAACAACTCGATAGCAAAGCCCGAATCCCACTTGTAAAAGGCATTGAGGAAAAAGTTAGGGCCTTTGGTTCAGCCAATAATTGCGAAATGCATTTCTCTGGCTTGCCCTATGTTAGAACCATGATGAGCTCTAAAGTAGGCGACGAAATAAAGATTTTTACCTACCTTTCTATTTTGGTAACAGCCCTATTTATTTTCCTGTTTTTTAGATTTATTTCGGCAGTTATCTTCTCTCTTATTGTGGTTATAATTGGCGTAATAGCCACCATGGGATTACTAGCATTATTTGATTATAAAATCACTATTTTAACTGGCATTTTGCCTCCACTAATGGTTATTATTGGCGTGCAAAACTGCATTTACTTGCTCAATGTTTACCACCAAGAATTTACCAAACATGGCAATAAAATGCTGGCTATTTTAAGGCTAATCTCCAAAAATGGCTTAGCACTTTTACTCACCAATGCTACTAGTGCGGTGGGCTTTGTGGTGTTTAGCTTTTCGGGCAGTGCCATGTTAGACCAATTTTCTATCATCTCTGGTCTTGTAATATTGTTGGTATATATTATTTCGTTGGTTTTTATACCAATTGTTTACAGCTATTTGCCTCCCCCAAAAGTAAAACATACCAAACATTTAAATCGCAAAGGCCTCCAAGTAGTACTAGACAAATCCTATTATTTGGTTCACCACAAACGACCTTATATTTATGCCATAACCTTGCTCCTATTGGGCATTTCTATTTTTGGCGCAACCAAGGTAAGAAACATGGGCTATGTGGTAGATGATTTACCTGCCAACGACCCCGTTTTGGTGGATTTAAAGTTTTTTGAGAAACACCTCAAAGGCGTTTTGCCTTTTGAAATAAAAATAGATACCAAAAAGAAAGATGGCATGAAAAATTATGCCACTTTACAAAAAATAAATCGCCTTCAAAAAGAATTGGCGCAGTTTCCAGAGCTTTCTAAACCTACTTCGGTGGTAGATTTTATTAAGTTTGCCAACCAAGGCATGCACCAAGGCGACGAGCGATATTACATTGTTCCAAGCGTGGTTGATATTTCGGAAATGGTAAATTATTTACCCAAAGGCGATGGCAAAAACAATATCTTAAGTTCTATGATTGATAAAGATTTTAGAACAGCCAGGGTAAGCATACAAATGGCCGATATTGGGTCGGTAGAAATGAAACGACTCACCCAACAAGTGCAAAACAAAATTGATTCAATTTTCCCGAAAGAAACGTATGAAGTTAAAATTACCGGCACCAGTGCCATCTTTTTAAAAGGAAACGATTACCTCATAGAGAACCTGTTGCAAAGTATGTTTATGGCCCTCATCATTATCTCTATAATGATGGCCTTTCTGTTTTTTAGCTGGAAAATGGTACTCATTTCGCTTGTTCCAAATATTATTCCGCTCATCATGACATTTGGCATCATGGGCTTTTTTGATATCCGATTAAAACCTTCTACCATCATTATTTTTAGCATTGCCTATGGCATTGTGGTAGACTTTACCATTCACTATTTAGCCAAATATCGCCACTCCCTCAAAAAACACAATTGGGATATGAGATTAGCTATTCCAGAAAGTTTACTAGAGGCTGGTCCGAGTATTATTTACACCGCCATTGCCCTCTTTGGAGGTTTCATTATTTTTGCAGCATCAAATTTTGGCGGCACAGTAGCTTTAGGTATTTTAACTTCCATTTCTTTGGTTTTTGGTATGTTAATGAACCTATTATTGCTGCCCTCACTGCTCTTGTCTTTGGAGAAAAACATCAACAACAAAAAAGAACTAGGAACCACCTTGGTAGAAATTGAACCCTCAGATATTGAAGAGGAAGAATAAATTTTTTCTGAACCTATTCTACTTTCAATTCTCTCCTACTTTACCTATTTTCGCCCACTTTTTAAATGCAGACTAGGTAGGTCTGAACCAAATTGTTGTAGCGATGAATAAGTATAAGGAATATAAAAAATTAGACTTTCCAGCTTTTGAAGAGGCCGTTTTGGCCAACTGGAAAAAACATAAGGTATTCGAAGAAAGTGTAAGTGCCAGAGAAGGTGCTCCTTCTTATGTTTTTTATGAAGGTCCGCCAAGTGCCAACGGCATGCCCGGCATACACCACGTGATGGCGCGCGCTGTTAAAGATATTTTTTGCAGATACAATACCCTCAAAGGCTTTCAAGTTAAACGCAAAGCCGGTTGGGATACACACGGCTTACCCGTAGAACTGCAAGTTGAAAAAACCTTAGGCATTACCAAAGAAGATATCGGCAAAAAAATAAGCGTTGCCGAATACAACGAAGCCTGCAAAAAAGATGTAATGAAATACACCGATATCTGGGATAAACTTACAGATAGAATGGGCTATTGGGTAGATTTATCAGACCCTTATATTACTTACGAAACAAACTACATAGAAAGCCTTTGGAATATCCTCAAAAAATTATACGACAAAGGATATCTTTATAAAGGATACACCATTCAACCTTACTCGCCCGCTGCAGGTACCGGCTTAAGTAGTCATGAGCTGAACCAACCCGGCACCTACAAAGACGTAAAAGACAATACCCTTGTTGCTCAGTTCGAATGCACCAATAGTAGTTTTTTTGGACTAGATAATGAAAAAGTTTATTTCTTAGCTTGGACAACCACACCTTGGACCTTACCATCTAATACAGCACTCGCGGTAGGAGAAAAGATAAAATATGTGTTGGTTCAGACCTACAACCCTTATACCTTTTTGCCTATACATGTGGTTATGGCAGAAGATTTAATGGGCAAATATTTCCCAGAAAGCAATGCCGGCTTGAACCTAAACGAATACAAAGCAGGCGATAAAAAAATACCTTTTGCCGTATTAAATAGCTATACCGGAAAAGAGTTAATTGGCTTAAGCTACCAACAATTATTGCCATTTGTGCAGCCAGATAATGGCAATGCATTTAGGGTAATTGGCGGCGATTTTGTGACCACCTCAGACGGTACAGGAATTGTGCATATAGCACCTAGCTTTGGTGCCGACGATTTTAGGGTAGCCAAACAAAACGGCATTGGCTCTTTAACCTTGGTAGATAAACGCGGAAAATTTGTTGAAGAAGTAAAAGACGAAACCTTTCCATTAAACGGAAGATTTGTAAAAGAAGCTTATTTAACAGAAGAAGAAAAAGCCATCGAATTAAGCATTCAGCAAGAACGATTGGCGGGAATTATTCCGAAATTAGAAAAATATTTAAGCGCAGATGAACTCATAGCACTTAAGTTAAAAATTGAGAATAAAGCCTTTAAAATTGAGAAATACGAGCATACTTACCCGCATTGTTGGCGTACAGATAAACCTATTTTATATTACCCGCTAGAAAGTTGGTTCATTAAAACCACGGCCGTTAAAGAACGTTTAGTAGAACTAAATAAAACCATAAACTGGAAACCCGAGCATACCGGAACCGGACGTTTTGGTAATTGGCTAGAAAACTTGGTAGACTGGAACCTTTCTCGCTCAAGGTATTGGGGTACTCCGCTTCCTATTTGGAGAACAGCAGATGGCAGTGAAGAAATATGTATTGGTTCGATACAAGAACTAGAAGCTGAAATTGCCAAATCTGTGAATGCGGGTTTTATGGAAGCTGGATTTGAAATCAAAGACCTTCACAAACCTTACGTAGACCATGTTGTGTTGGTTTCATCTTCTGGAGAAAAAATGCACCGTGAGGCAGATTTAATTGATGTGTGGTTTGATAGTGGCGCCATGCCATACGCGCAATGGCACTGGCCTTTTGAAAATGAGGAAGTATTTAAAAATAATTTCCCGGCAGATTTTATTGCGGAGGGCGTAGACCAAACCCGCGGTTGGTTTTTTACCTTACATGCTTTATCGGTGCTTTTGTTTGATAGCATTAGCTACAAAAATGTAATTGCCAATGGCTTGGTGCTTGATAAATTTGGCAATAAAATGAGCAAGCGATTGGGCAATGTAGTAGACCCTTTTAAAACCATAGATCAATTTGGTGCCGATGCCACGCGCTGGTATTTATTAAGCAATAGCGATCCTTGGGATAACCTTAAATTTGATTTAGAAGGTGTGGCTGAATGCCAAAGAAAGTTCTTTGGCACTTTGTACAACACCTATAATTTCTTTGCTTTATACGCCAACCTAGATGGCTTTAACTATTCTGAAGCAGAAGTGCCTTTGGAAGAAAGACCTGAAATAGACCAATGGATTTTAAGCCTCTTAAACACCTTGGTTTTAAAGGTAGAAAAGCAAATGAATGCCTACGACCCTACCCCAGCGGCCAGGGCCATTCAAGATTTTGTAGGCGAGAATTTAAGTAATTGGTACGTACGTTTATGTAGAAGAAGATTTTGGAAAGGCGAATACAGCAAAGATAAAATGGCGGCCTACCAAACCTTATACACTTGTTTGGAAACCGTAGCGCAGTTAATGAGTCCGTTTGCTCCATTTTATGCCGACCAATTGTTTCAAGATTTAAATACTGTAAGTCAGCGCAATGCGGCCAAATCTGTGCACCTTAGCGATTTCCCGAAAGCCAAGCTAGAATGGATAAACAGCAATTTGGAAAACCAAATGGAATATGCCCAAATAATATCTTCTTTGGTTTTATCTATCCGCAAAAAAGAAAACATCAAGGTTCGTCAGCCATTACAAAGCATACTTATACCTGTGGTTGAACCAAAGATTAAGGAAGAAATAGAAAAAGTAAAAGACCTGATTTTAGCGGAGGTAAACGTAAAAGAATTGCAGTTTATTGAAGCGATTGATAAAGCCATCAAACCTAATTTTAAAACTTTAGGAAAGAAAGTTGGGGCTAAAATGAAAGCAGTGGCCGAAATGATAAGTGCATTCAATCAAACGCAAATTGCCCAATTAGAATCGAAAGGAAGCTTGCTTTTACAAGTAGAAGATTCCGAAATTGAGATACAATTGGCGGATGTAGAAATTGTTTCCAAAGAAATAACTGGCTACAAAGTTGCGAACGATGGCGCCCTAACAGTGGCCTTAGACATTCATTTAAACCAAGATTTAATAGAAGAAGGCATTGCCCGAGAATTAATTAGTAGGGTTCAAAACCTGCGAAAAGAAAGGGGTTTTGACCTAATCGACAAAATAAATTTAAAAATAATTGAAGTTCCATATATTAAAAGTGCTATTAATCAATTCAAAAACTATATTTGCAGCGAAATTTTGGCAAACGATATTCAATTGGTAACGGAACTAAGTGAAGAAACAGAATTGGTGATTGACGAAATTTCGATAAAGGTTCAAATCGAAAAATTTAATTAGGCCATGGCTAAAAAAACTACAAAAAGCGCAGGAAAAAAGGCAGCAGTAAAAGCTGCACCTAAAAAAGCAGCGGCAAAAAAGGCTGCCGTTAAGAAAGTTGTTGCTAAAAAAGCAAGCAAAGTGGTAAGCAAAAAAGCGGCTCCTAAGAAAGCAGCTGTTAAGAAAGTAGCTACTAAAAAAGTAGCAACCAAGAAAGCGGCTGCCAAAAAAGTGGTAAAAACTGCCCCTGTAAAAACTGTTAAAAAAGCGGCAACTAAAACTGCAACTAAAAAAGCGCCAGTTAAAAAAGTAAACAAAACCATTGCAAAAAAATCGGTTCAGCCAGCAGCTAAAAAAGTAGCTCCTAAAAAAGCAGTGAAGGCTCTTGCTAAAAAAGTAATAAAGAAAGCAGCTCCAAAGAAAGTAGTGAAAACTGCCGTTAAAAAAGTGGTTAAAAAAGTGGCTAAGAAAGCACTTGTAGTGAAGAAAGTCGTAAAATCAATTGTAAAAACGGTAGCTAAGAAAGCAGTTGCGGCAAAAAAAGTATTGGTTAAAAAAGCGGCTCCTAAAAAAGCAGTGAAAGTAAGTGTAGTGGCCAAGCCAATTGCCAAAAAAGCTACTACTAAAAAAGCGGTTGTTAAAAAGGTAGTTGCAAAAAAAGCCGTTAGCACCAAAGTTTCAGTTAAACCCGCTGTTACTGCCAAAACAACTGAGAAAAAAGTTGTGAAAACTCCTGCTAAAAAAGCAGTTAAAACAGTAAAACCAGTTGCTAAAAAATCGATTGAAACTGTTGAAGAAATGAAGCCTGTTGTAAGTAAAATTCCTGTTTTTGAAGAAAGACACGATGAACTTCCTCCAATTCAAACCGACAGCAAAAGATACAGTGATGATGATTTAAATGAATTTAGAGACCTCATTAACCGCAAACTAGCTGTAGCAAAAGAAGAGTTAAATAATTTACTTACCCAAATGTCTAACCCAGGCATTAATGGAAGCGCAGAAACAGATAGCTCTTACAATAAATTGGAAGATGGTGCCTCCACTTCTGAAAAAGAATATTTAAGTCAGCTTGCTGCCCGCCAACGTAAGTTTATAGAAAATCTAGAAAATGCCATGGTACGTATAGAAAACAAAACCTATGGTATTTGTAAAGTTACCGGCAAACTCATTTCAAAAGAACGATTGCGTGCTGTGCCACATACCACTTTAAGTATGGAAGCTAAGCTACAGCAATACAGATAATAAACGTTAAAAAAACCTTCGCCAAAACAGCGAAGGTTTTTTTATGCCTTTTTCCGAAGAATTTTACTTGTTAAGCAGCAATCAATTTATACTTTTGCATGAGAGACACATTAATATGACCTTAAAAAAATATTCGCTGCCAGTTTTGCTGTTGCTTGTTATTTTGGCGGCCGACCAATACTTTAAACTATACATCAAAAACCATTTTTACTTAGGTGAGGAATTAGCTGTTTTTGGAGATTGGTTTAAATTGCATTTTACAGAAAATTACGGAATGGCCTTTGGCTTAGAGTTTGGAGGTAAAACAGGTAAGGTATTTCTCACCTTGTTTCGTATTATTTTTGTTTCTGTAATTGCTTATTACATTCATACCCTAATTAAAAAAGATACCAAACCCTTGTATGTTTATGGCTGGATAATGATTGTTTCTGGCGCCTTGGGCAATATCATCGACAGTGTTTTTTATGGTGTATACTTTGGCTACGATTCTTGGTTTCATGGCAGAGTAGTAGATATGCTTTACTTTCCTTTGGTTCAAACCACCATACCCGAAAACTTTCCCTTTTGGGCAGGCGAAGAATTTGAGTTCTTCCGCCCGGTTTTTAACATCGCCGATGCCGCAATAAGTATTGGTTTTGTGATTATACTGTTGCTTCAGAAAGCTGTAAGTGAAGAGGAAGAGGCGAAGCCTCTCGGATAGGGACAAGTCGCGACTTGTCCGTGCATTTGATTAGGACAAGTCGCGACTTGTCCGTGCATTTGATTAGGTCAAGTTGTAATTTGTCCGTGTTTCATTAATCCGCTTAAACTAGCCAAACCCTTGCTAGCATCTGACTATTAACAGCAAATTCTTGTTTTTACTCAACATATTGAGTAATTTTGCTCAACGTATTGAGTAAAATCTATGAAAGACATACAAAGAATTTATTTTGAGGAACTTAACAACAGAATAAATGAGCCAATTAGGTTTATTCAAGTCTTAGCCGGACCAAGACAGGTTGGTAAAACTACCTTGGTTAGACAAATTTTAGAGAAAAGTAAATTACCAAATAATTACCATACAGCAGATGCGATTGCAGCCGGAGATCAAAACTGGTTGAATCTTATTTGGAATGAGGCAAGACTTGCTCAAAAGTTAAAGGGTGGGAAATACATTTTAGCCATAGATGAGATACAAAAAGTGTATCAATGGAGCGAAAAAGTGAAACAACTTTGGGATGAAGATAGAGCAAACCAGCAAGAAATTCAGGTTATCCTGTTAGGTTCTTCTAAATTATTATTGCAGCAAGGATTAACAGAATCTTTGGCTGGCCGGTTCGAATTAATACATATACCACATTGGCGCTTTACCGAAATGCAAGAAGCCTTTGGTTTTAGTGAAGAAGAATTTGCTTGGTTTGGCGCATATCCTGGAGCAGCAAATTTGATTAAAAACGAGGAAAGGTGGAAAAAATACATCCGAGAATCGCTTATAGAAACAGCCATTTCAAAAGATATTCTGATGTTTACAAGAGTAGATAAGCCTGCTTTATTGAGAAATTTATTTGAAATAGGTGTTAGCTATACAGGTCAAATACTTTCTTATACAAAACTAATGGGGCAACTACAAGATGCTGGGAATACTACCACCCTAGCGCATTACTTAAATTTGTTAAGCAGCGCAGGACTCCTTGGTGGCTTGCAAAAATTTACAATGGATAAAGCCAGAACAAAAGGTTCTAGTCCGAGATTCCAAGCCTACAATAATGCGCTTATGAACTGCTACAGCTATTTAACTTTTGAGGAAGCTAAAGCTACTCCAGAACTCTGGGGAAGAATTGTAGAATCTGCTGTGGGAACTCATTTTCTTACTTATCAAGAAGAAGGATTCGAAATCCAATACTATAATGAAGGAAATAACGAAGTTGATTATATCATTCTATACAAAGGTAAAACCATTGCCTTAGAAATTAAAACCAGCAAACAGCTCGCTAAAGGTCTTCAAAAATTTGAAGCCAAATTTGCCCCCCATCGCAGCTACCTCATCTGCCCACAAGGCCTTAGTTGGCAACAATTAATAAGGCTGCATCCAAGCGAGTTGTTTTAAGAGTATGGGCCATCTAGCTGCATACTCCTAAAACAAATCATTTTTATTCCTTCACCCATTTGTAAACAGTAGTTCCGTAATCGCTAGAGATTTTCAAGAAATACAGGCCAGTTTTTAAGTTTGAAACATCCCAAATCTTTTCAATTTTATTGTTTGAAAAAGTCAATTCGCCTGCATCTATGGCTCTTCCCGACATATCAATCATTTGATAACTTACATTCATGTTATTATCCAATTCGGCATTTAAGGTAAGTAATTGATGAGTAGGATTTGGATATAAAACAGCTTTCATTAATCCGCTTAAACTAGCCAAACCTGTACTATTTATGGAAACATTTAACACATCTCTATCTTCACAAAATCCGCCAATTCTGGTAACCTTAACCGAGGCTGTTGGCAATACAGAATTCCAGAAAACTTTCACCTGATTGGTATTGCCTCCACTTAAAATTACTCCTCCCTCAACTTCCCAACTATAGGTATAAGATGGCAATAATGCGGCAGTATAGCTTACAGTATCTCCAATTTTCACTTCATTATTTCCAACAATCTTCACCTGAGTATAATTAGGATCAGCATAAATAGTATAAGTAAAACTATCTGCACACTGCTGGTAATTTTGCTTAAATGTTGTTTTGTAAAAACGATTGTTCGAATAAACCAATCTATTAGAAAAGGCCGCTTGCTTATAACTTTCATTCGAATCTAAACGCCATTTTAAATCTATGGCTGAACCAAAAGGAATATTAGATACAACAGCAACGAGCAAGGTATCGCGAACACATTGGTTTATTACCGGTGGATTTAATTTGAGGGGCTCCACAAAAGCACTTACGATGCTATCAAAACAATCAAAACCATCTTTCGAAATCTTTAAGGCATGTGTAAAAACACCTTCACTCTTTTTAATAATAAGTTGAGTTTGGTTTAGAGAATTATCCCACTGAAACTGGTAACCACTTGTTAGGGTTGGTTCAAGCACCAAAGAATCTATGCCATTTGAACATTGGGTAATAGCGCTGCCTTGTTTAATCTTTACTTTATTCATAAACAATAAACTTATGGTATCGCTGTATAAACAAGTTTCATTGGCATTGCGGGCTTGTATAATAAATTTACCATCCTCAGCAATTGGAAAAAACAATGTATTTTCAGCTATTTTTAGGTTTGAACCTAGCTTATACCAGCTATTTAAGGCAAAAGCGGGGTCAACAGATAAAAATAAACTACTATCATTACAAACCGCCAACTTCTCTGGAAGTGGATTAAATGGCAAGCAATCTGCTACCACAATTTCTTGTTTTACCGTATCGAAATAGCCAACAGAATCTCTTGTTATCATAGAAACAAGATATGTTCCCGGGGCACTAAATGTTTTAGTAGGATTGGAACCTACCGCATCTATAATCCCATCCGATTCAAAATCCCAATAAATTCTTTCAAAAAAGAATGTATCCAATTTTAAACAAAGGTTAGGATTTCCCGGCCTGTAAGTGTATCCACTTGGACAGGTACTTCCAGTTGCCAAAACCCTGCGGGTTGGATTTGGAAGTACTTTGATAGAATCAAATGGATAGCCTAACATGCCTATTCTAAATGATTTTTTAGGAATAAGAATATTAGGGTCAAAAAAGTCTAAGGGACGATTAGGTCCAAATGGAGATACATTTGTATTTGGATTAAGGTAATGAATAGAATCTATCAGTTGAATTGGCTCATTAACAAGAAAGGCCTTTTTATCTTTTGCAGTTCTAAAATCACTGTAATATCCAACGTTTAAATATTTAAAATGAACATCTTCATCACCCGAATTTAAAGCACTAAACAGACCTACAGGATAAACATCATTATTTGCCTGAATGGCGTTTTTGGTATAGGTATGTGTTAAGTGATTTAAGTTTATAGAAGGATCTGTGATGGTTAAATAGGGTCTTATCATCTCCGGTGGAAACGACTTTGAAATATCCCAACAGGAGTAAATAGTATCTAGTTTGGGTGTTAAAACCCTGCCATTTCCAAGGGTATGCTTTTGAGAACTTACCAAAGTAATAGTTCCATTGTCGATCCTATAAACATGATGTATTCTATAATAAGCATACTGCCCTTTAGTTACTGGATAAAATGTACCAGAAACATTGATGAATGTATCCTTTTGATTGTAGAAAAAAGAGTCTATTTCAAAGATTCCGTCTCCCCAATCTACTATTGTATATTTAGTTCCTACAGGCAATGGTTGGTCGAGTTTTAACTGGAAAGCATCTCCTTTTCCATATAAGCGGCTCCACTGATTTGGCGAATTATCTTCAAAATTAAAACCGAGTGTGGTATCCTGCCCAGCTAAAAATCCGTTTTTCCCATAAACAGCATTTCCGCTTTTCTTAACCAGATTAAAGTCTGATATCTCCGTTGGTTTTACAGTTATTACATCCGAATACCATAAAGTATCTGTAATGGCTGCTGGCAATAAACAGGCCGGGGTAGCGCAACCGCTAGCTATGATAAAACCCATAGAAACCTTGCCATTAGCTGCAAATGGCATATTGGTGTAGGCAGATGGACCGGAAGGAATGTAATGGGTGCGGGTTACAGACTCGCGTGGATTACTCCAAACTGAAAATGGCGCAAAATTGAAGTTTTTATGAAACGCAGGAAAAACCAGTCCGCCAGGTGTTACGGCGCCAGAGGTTGGACTAGCACCATCAAAGCCAACAAATCCATCCAAATTACACGGTGTAAGGTCGTTTCTATCTAAAATAGAATCGTAATTCATTAAAATAAAATTACGCAAAGGAGCTGGAGGCCATGTTAGTGAAAAATCAATTTTAGTTGGCCCATATAAATTATTGCCAAATAATGGTCTTTCCCTCGTTATTTGAATGCCACATGCATCAGGCTTACCAGCAATAAGCATCACTGTATCTGTATAAGCACACAATCCATTTCCTTCTGTTGTTAAGGTAGCTTGGTAGGCGGCAGGGATTGTTCTATTAAAGAAATATTCGTATAAATCTTTGGTAAGGTTTCCTGGAGGCAAAGAGGTATTGCCTCTGTAATTGGCTCTTATGGTACCATCTGGCAATATTCCAGTGAGTGGTGGGTTCAAAAATCCTGCTGTATCAACAGAGGTACCGGCAGGAATAAAATAGCCGCTAAAGCCTTTAAAAGCTGCAATGGGATCAGGAATGGTGCGTTTTAAAACAATTGGGGTATTTGGCAAAATATCAGCCGGAAATAAACCAAGCATGGTATCTATTCTAACTCCATCTGAACCAATTGCCATTCTTGGAATTCCCCACTCGGCTTGATCCAAAGGCTGCACATATTTTTTACCTCCGGGTGATACTTGAGCCAAACTTTTTGTCCAACCGGTAGCACTGCTATCGTAGGGAGGAAAATCTACTCCTAAACGATGCCAACGCAATAGATTGGTATACGTATGGTATTGATGAATGGGAAGTGTATCTGTAGAATAATTACAATTAACTCTTCCAGTATAAACTTGACCGTTTCTGATAAACCTAGGTAAGGTTCTGTTGATTAAATCTACAGCATGAATGTATGGACCTTGTCCGTTGTTTGGAGCTGACGAATTTGGAACACTAAAGGAAGTACAGCGAGGCGCGAAGGAATTATCAAAATTCCAACGATTAAAAACAGCCCCACCTCCAACATTATCACTTGCATTGGTAAATTCGATAGGGAAGTTACCTTCTACCTGAAATTTCTGAAATGCTTTTAATTGAACAGAACCTGCTTCATTTTCAATCTTGGCTATAGCACCTTGCACCTGCAATCCGTAACCAAACAGATTTTGAGGCTTAATTTTTATGAGCGTATCTGTTGTTTTACTTCCAAATACGGTCCAATGTTTGGCAATACTATCTACTTTTGAACTCCCATTATAAAGGTACCTGCTTGCGCTCATAAATTGATTAGGTTCAAACCGAAAGCCTTTTACAGAATAAATTTGGGGCGAACCTACCGCTCTTCCTGGATTATCATTAATACTATCTACCCGAGCGTACCAATGAAAAGTTCTATTTGGCTTGTCCTTGCACTGAATAAGCAATGTTGGATACATAGTTCCCTTTTGTTTGTATTGATAGCTAGGGTTTGGTGTGTTTATAAAAATATCACTACCCGGCGGATTAGCAGCTGGGTCAGAAAACTTCCATACATAAGAAAAACCTGGAATATTTGTAGGGAAAGCAACTTCATTCCGCAGAAAAATACGGCTTCCAACACAAACCGCCGATTCTTGGGCAGTGCTTGCTAGATTTTGATTAAGTATAATAGAAACATAAGTCGACCAATTGCTTAGTGCTTTTCTTCCCGTTTCGGCAGAAGTATCTAAAGCAATGGTATCTATGCATGATTGGTTTGTGTACCAAAGAATTAACTTCGGCAAAAACTCACCCGTTTTAGTGTATTGCCTACTAAAGGTAGACCACATTAAATTATCTGTTGAACTTACCGGTCGTGAAGAAGTGTAACTACTACCATCTCCAAAATCCCATTTAAATTGGGCGATTCCAAATGCGTTTCTATTTAGATTATTTACAAAAACGTAAGTACTTGTATCGCAAGAAGGTTCACCAAAAACTCCAAAGGAATTTTTAGGTATCGCTTTTATTTCAATGGAGGCGTAGGCAATACAATTATTGCTGTTGGTAGCTTTAACAGAATATACACCCGCTTTATTTACTTGTAGGCTTGAACCAACTGCCCCATTGCTCCAAACATAAGAACTAAATCCTGCACTGGCATTAAGCAAGGTTGCATTTCCACTACAAATAAATTGTTGGACTGTGCTAATAGAAACGCTGCATTGAGATTGGGCATAAAATGCAATAAGCAGCAACAAAACAAGGCTGTTTAATTTTTTCATAGACTAAAAATTTGTATAATTAGGAATGGGTTTATTCAAGAGCAATTGATGTTAATTCTCAATCGCGCAACACAAACATAGTTAATTATACAAAATAAGCAACAAAAAAATTAGAAAGGAAATTTGCCCCCAACTACTCAATCATTTCAAACCCGCAATAGGCAACAAAACTTTCGGAACACGAATGCACTCGGGGTTTAATTATTTAATATTCAATTAAATAAGTTGATTTTTAAAATTGCAAATAATAATCTTAATTTTTTCTTTATTTTATTTGGTATATTGTTTTTGTGAAAAATTGTTTTTAGGTTTGATTTACATTAAAAAAACAAATCTTATGAAAAAACCAATCCAATCCAATCCAATCCAATCCAATCCTTTAACAAGCAAATTAGGATTGCATTAACATTTTGCTTTTTGCTATTTTCCCAAATAGCATTTACCCAACCACCGCCCGGTCCACCCGAGGGTTATAAGGACTATCCTTTTGACAACCCAGTAGTTTTACCACCAGGTGAACCCTCAGGAACTATCAGATTTGAAACAATTAATAATACAAGCTGTTCAGCAGAATTTTATAATTGGTTTCATGTAGGTAAAAGGAATATCAATACAGGAGAAATTATAGATATAGAAACAGAAGAAATTGAATTTATATTAGCTGGTGGCCAAAACGGCACTATAACTAATTGGGAGCTTTTTAATCATTGGAATTTACCTTCTTTAGATCCAAATACAGAAGAGTACGTTATATTAAGTACTGGAGTATATTTAAAATTTGGGACTATGAGTGGATTTATGACACTTCTTCCAAATATGAACGGAGTGCCCCAAAGGATACCCGGTAATACCCCTCCGTGCGATTGTTTTGTGCCTCATATAACCAGCAATGGCTCTAAAATAACACTAAGATTAGACCCTTGTCCAGAATAGATAAACATCATTCAAAAAGTTAACCCTAATTATATAGGGTTAACTTTTTTTTAATTAATAACACAATGAAAAAAACAATTTTTACCCTAATCTTATTTGTTATCACTATTGCAAACCTATATGCTCAATGGAAAAATATTCCTATAAATCTCTCAACCATATATTTGCATTCTGTAAATGATGATAACATTTTGGTAAAGGTAAATAACAATGATTGCTTTAGATTAGAAAAAAACGAAAACGAATGGATGCCAATAAATACCAATTTTATTCAAGAAAATTCTGGAATAAGGTCAATTCACCAGAATAAAAACCTCATCTTATTGCTTGAAAATTTAACAAACAGTCCAATATACGTTTCGGAAGATGCTGGTAAAAGTTTCCAAAAACTTGAAACCATAACAAATGCTAGCAAATTCAACAAGGCTATTTTTAATTACCAGAGCAATAGAATATACGTAGGAGCCAATGAAGGTGTAAGGCTTCAGTATTCTGACGATATTGGTAAAACTTGGGTAGCAGATACATTGGGTATATTTTTTCTACAATATCACAGTCCAAGTAAAATCTATAATTTAGATAGTATGGAAATACAAGAATCTAATACAGGTATTTATTACAGAAATGCTTATAAAAATGAAATATGGAAACACTTTGCCCATAAAATAAATGGATTGCCCATAACTACTTACGAATTGGAGAAACACCGTGAATCTATCTTGGTTTCTACATCTGATGGTATTTTTAAATTTCAAGGCTTGGATAGTCCATGGACAAGATATGGAATAAATACACCTATAAAATTTGTACACAGTATGCAAAGTATTGGCAGGTATTTATTTATTAATCAATCCTCAAAAGGAATATATATGTCGGGAGACGATGGAAATACTTGGGATTATTTAAATTTAGATACGAATCAAAATACTGATTTTAGAATGAGTATGTTCAACAACAAAATTGTAGCCTTTACCAATACAGGGGTATATACTTTAGATACCAATAATTTTGTTTGGGAGAATCTAGGAAATAACCTATCAGCAGTTTCGATAGGAGATATTGGAAAGGTAAATAATGATATTTACATTAGCAGTTATTGGTTTGGAATTACACAAGCATCTTTAGATGGCCAATACAAACACATAATACCTAAACACAATACCAAAAAAGTTTTTATACGGGAAAGCAATATATTTACCTCCAGTAATAAAGGCGTTTTTTGGAAAGAAATAAGTGATACCGTTTGGAAAGAATTGCACCCCTTATTAAAAGACAAAAGTTTTATTCAATCTACTTTAAGCCATGATACCCTTTACTACCTTAATCAATTAGAGTGTATGGCCAAACCCATAAAAGATACCAATTGCATTCAAATTGGTTCAGGACTAAAAGATAATTCCATAACCGATTTAATACATTTTAATGGAAATTTGTATGCACTATCTCGCCATTCAATTTATATTTTAAATCGTTTAACGGGCAATTGGGAAACCGAAGAGCATAATTTATTTGATGAAATTTTTAATGCAGCTTGCATATTCAATCACAAATTAATTGTGGCAACAAATAAAGGCTTATTTTATTTAAATGATTCTAATAATGCTTGGGAACCAGTATTGAATACCCAAAATCTTGGAAATATTAGTGCAGTTCATGCAGTTAATAATAAGCTAATTTGGTATGCTAGTTCTGAAGAAGGGGTTTATTTTTGTGAAGGCTTAAACACTCCATTCTATCCAGTTTCAGGCCAATTGCCAAATATGTCTGTAAGCAAATTATATACCCACCAAGATACTATATATTTGGGTGGCAGCAAAGGCGTTTGGTTCAGACCGCTAGAAGAATTAAAAAGTTCTATGGGCCACATAAACAAGACAAATGATAATATAACTATTTTTCCCAATCCAGCAACCACCGAAATTACAATAATTTCCGAAAATGCCAGACAAGGAAAAATTTTACTAATGGATATTTTGGGCAGACCAATTTTAGAAACCCATACCCAATCAAAAAAAGAAACCCTTCATATTGCTCATATACCTACAGGCATTTACTTCCTTGTTATACAACAAAACTCCAAAAGTTTTACGCGCAAAATTGTGATTGAAAGATAAATAATACAGAATCATCAATGAAGAAAAGACTAACCACTAATCAATCATCTCAAACCCACAATACGGCACCAATGCCTTTGGTATGCGAATGCCTTCTGGTGTTTGGTTGTTTTCCAGCAAGGTAGCCAAGATTCTTGGTAAGGCTAAGGCGCTACCATTTAAGGTATGTACCAATTGGTTTTTGCCTTCTTTATTCTTGAACCTACATTTTAATCGGTTGGCTTGAAAGCTCTCAAAATTAGAAGTAGAACTAACTTCTAACCAACGGCCTTGCGCGGCGCTGTAAGTTTCAAAATCGTAGGTTAAGGCAGAAGTAAAACCCATATCGCCACCGCATAAATGAAGGATGCGGTAAGGCAATTCTAGTTTCTCTAACAAACCTTTTACATGTATTACCATTTCATCCAATAACGCATAAGATTGATTAGGATGCGCAATTTGAACAATCTCCACTTTGTCGAATTGATGCAATCGGTTCAGACCGCGAACATGTGCGCCCCAAGCACCGGCTTCTCTTCTAAAACAAGGCGTATACCCCACGTTTTTAATGGGTAAATCTTCCTCTTTTAAAATAACATCGCGGTAAATATTGGTAATAGGCACCTCGGCTGTAGGAATTAAATATAAATCATCAACGGTAGCATGGTACATTTGCCCCTCTTTATCGGGTAATTGTCCGGTGCCAAAACCACTATCTGCATTCACCAACAAGGGCGGTTGTATTTCTATAAACCCAGCTGCCACGGCCTCATCCAAAAAGAAATTAATCATGGCTCGCTGCAAACGAGCACCTTTACCTTTATACACCGGAAAACCAGCGCCACTTATTTTTGAACCTAATTCAAAATCTATTAAATCATATTGCTTAATCAAATCCCAATGAGGCACGGCACCCTCCTGTAAGGCAGGAATCTCCCCATGCTGAAATACCGTATAATTATCCTCCGCTGTTTGTCCAACCGGCACCGATTCATGCGGCGTATTTGGCAATGTTACCAATACATCAAAAAGTTCTTGCTCAAATTGCTTAGAACGCTCTTCTAAGGCTTTTCCACTTTCTTTTAATGCGGCTGTTTCAGCCTTCAACACATCTGCCTCTGCCCTATTGCCAGCCTTCATCAACTCACCAATCTTTTTGGCCATAGCATTGGCCTCCGATTGATTTTTCTCCATCTCAGATTTCGCTTTTCTATTCTCCTCATCCAAAGCCAAAACTTGGTCAATCGTTTCAACATATTTAGGATTTCTCTTACTAATCCTAAGTTTAGCTTCTTCGGTATTTTCTCTCAAATATTGTAATGCTAACATGCGTTTCTATTTTGGGCAAATATCTGTTTTTATCGCGGCTTTCTGTATAAGTTACATTCATTTTTTTTCGGTCTGAACCAAAACATGATTTTTTATACCCTTGGCACCCATTGGTTGATTTTAACAAATCAAGAAATTGGTAATTCCTCTTAATTTTTCCTTATTATTTTTCTGTTCTGAAACAATATTTTGATTTGTCATTGTTAACCATTAATTTAGCGTATCTAAATAAACAAACTCATGGGAAAAATTTTACAATTGTATCATCAAAGCAAAGCGGTTTTTAGCAAAATTTTTGCTTTAACTTTATTGACCTTAGTCTCCTTTACTTATTCCTTTGGTCAAATTGCAAACATAGCTCCAAATGCTGTAGCCACTGCCTTTGGCGGCGGACAAGCTCCTTGGCAATGGAATCAAATAAATGATAATATTTATGGAACTTGTGGCACTCAATTGGCTTTTGTTTGGACAGCCACTCCGCCAGATGGCACCGAATGGATGGAATGGGAATGGACAAGTCCAAAAACCATAGGAAAAATTGTGATTAATCACGCCCAAACCACCGGCCGTTTCTTGGCAGGAGGTATCATTCAACGTTGGAATGGTAGTGCCTGGGTAAATCATCATACTTTCTCAGGTTTAAGTCAAGCCTTATGCGATAACGACATTGTTCTTCCCACCCTTTTAACATCAAATAGATTAAGAATTACAGGCTTTGTTTGCGGTCCTACCGGACAACAATCAAACGTTAACTTTAGAGAAATTGAGATATGGGAATATGCTGGTGGACCAGGCTCAGGCCCCATTCTACCTCCCATTGCCAACTTTTTTCCGAGCCAAGCTACTACTACCAGCATCCCAACGGATACTGTTTGGATTAATTCTCCATCTGATTTAGTAAGCACTAGTACTAATACGAGTCGTGCTTTCTGGGATTTAC
>JAUYMZ010000302.1 GCA_030699355.1 Bacteroidota bacterium
CATTATCGCCTTGGGTTTTGCCGGTAATTACACCCCAAAAAACAATGATAAACGGAATAAAAATGCTAAGTTTAATCCACCATTGGTTAAACTTTTGTTTTTCGTAATAAGTTTCCATTTTAGTTATTTAAAGTGCCCGTATTAATAACTGGATTAGCTGCTTTATCGCTGCAAAGTACCACCATTAAATTGCTTACCATAGCCGCTTTTTTATCGTCGTCTAACTCAATAATTTGTTTTTCAGAAAGTGCTTTTAAAGCCAAATCTACCATGCCAACAGCGCCTTCTACAATTTTAGTTCTGGCAGCTACAATGGCTGTAGCTTGTTGTCTTTGCAACATGGCTCCTGCAATTTCTTGGGCGTAGGCTAAGTTGCTAATGCGTGCTTCCATTACTTCTATGCCTGCAATAGATAAACGCTCTGTGAGTTCGTTCATTAATTCTAAATGAATTTCTTCGTTGCCCGAACGCAAGGAGATTTCGGCTTGCTCATCATCAAAATTATCATAAGGGTAGGTTCCCGCTAATTTTCTGATAGCCGCTTCACTTTGTATCTTAACGAAGCTATCGTAGTTGTTTACCTCAAAGGCTGCTTTAAAAGTATCTTGAACGCGCCATACCAATACGATTCCAATCATAATGGGGTTTCCTAATTTGTCGTTTACTTTAATAGGCTGACTATCCAAATTTCTGGCTCTAAGTGAGATTTTAGATTTGGTAAAAAATGGGTTCACCCAGAAAAAACCGTCTTGCTTAGCAGAGCCTTTGTATTCTCCAAAGAGCACTAATAAAGTAGATTCGTTGGGATTGTTGATGAAAAAACCCGGTAAAATAAAAAAGCTAATGACTATCAAAACGATGCCAACAGCAATAACCTTGAATACAAATGCAATAGCTGCTAAGGCTAATAGAATAAATACCAAAGCCAGCATTAAAAATCCGCCATTGGGCGTAACTGTGTTTTCTTGTTTCATTTTTTTTGATATTAAAGTGATATCACAAAGATATCGCTTTTGATTTCATATTTCCAAATAAATTTAATTATTTAACTTTCATGTTTTGGTTCAGCCAGTATGGTAGCGTTTAAAAAATTAGGTTCGAACCAATATTTCTTGTGTTTACTTATGAGGCTAATATTACCTTTGCTTGCAATATGAGCAAGAAGGATTACAAAAGATATTTGGTTACGGCGGCTTTGCCATACGCAAATGGGCCGGTGCATATTGGGCATTTGGCGGGTTGTTATTTGCCGGCCGATGTGTATGTGAGGTATTTGCGTGCTACAGGCAAAGATGTTTTGTTTATTTGTGGAAGCGATGAACATGGCGTGCCAATTACCATTAAGGCCAAAAAAGAGGGAATTACGCCACAGCAAGTGGTTGATAAATATGATGGCATTATGAAAAATGCTTTCAAGGATTTTGGAATTGACTTTTCATATTATGGGCGAACCAGCTCTGAAACGCATAAAAAAACGGCACAAGATTTTTTTAGAAACTTATATGATAAGGGTGTTTTTAAAGAAGAAATTACACAGCAATATTACGATGAGGAAGCCAAGCAGTTTTTAGCGGATAGATACATTACCGGAACTTGTCCGCGTTGCGGAAATCCTGGCGCCTACGGCGATCAATGCGAGAAATGTGGAACGGCATTAAGTCCCACAGATTTAATAAATCCAAAATCTGCTTTAAGTGGTGCGGTGCCTGTTTTGCGTGAAACCAAAAATTGGTTTTTGCCCATGGGAGATATTCAGCAATCGGATATGTTTAAGGAGTACATAAAACGTTTCGAATTTTGGAAATCAAACATTAAAGGGCAGTGCAATAGTTGGCTTACAGAAGGCTTGCAAAGCAGAGCCATGACGCGCGATTTGGATTGGGGCGTTCCTGTTCCGATTGAAGGAGCAGATGGCAAAGTTTTATATGTTTGGTTTGACGCGCCCATTGGTTACATTAGTGCTACCAAAGAAGCCATGTTAGCTAGAGGCAGCAGCACATCTTGGCAAGATTGGTGGAAGGATGAAGAAACTTCGTTAATACACTTTATTGGGAAAGACAATATTGTGTTTCATGCCATTATTTTTCCAATGATGTTAATGACCCACGGCGAATTTATTTTGCCGAGTAATGTGCCTGCCAATGAGTTTTTAAATTTGGAGGGTGATAAGATTTCTACTTCTAGAAATTGGGCTGTTTGGTTACATGAGTATTTAATAGATTTTGCCGATAGGCAAGATGAGTTGCGTTATGTATTAACCAGCATAGCGCCCGAAACCAAAGACAGTGAGTTTACTTGGAAGGATTATCAAACGCGTGTGAATAGCGAATTGGTTAGTATCTTCGGGAATTTTGTGAACCGTGTATTGGTGCTTTGCGATAAATATTACCAGGGTATTGTTCCAGTTTCTAATGGCGTTTTAAGCGATGATAAATTACAAGCGGCGCAAGCAGTATGTTTTAAGCAAGTAAAAGAAAGCATTGCAAATTTAGAGGCAAATTTGGAATCGATAAAACTGCGTGATGCCCAAGCTGAGTTTATTAATATAGCCCGCGCAGGCAATAAATATTTGGCCGATACGGAGCCTTGGAAACTGATTAAAACAGATGCTGAAAGTGTACAAGTAATTTTGGTAGATGCCTTACAAATTTGTGCCAAATTGTGTGTAGCGGCTCAACCGTTTTTACCACATACCGCGCAAAAATTGGCTGCCATGTTGAACCTACAAAGCTTAAGTTGGAACTTGTTGCAAGAAAACGTAATAATTACGGCCATGCATGCTTTGGGTAAGGCAGAAATCTTATACAAGCAAGTGGAAGACGAAGATATAAACAAACAATTGCAGCGCTTGGAAGACATTAAAAAAGCCAATTCGGTTCAGCCAGTTGTGAGTGCGGTAAACGAGTTAAAGCCACATATTAGCTACGAAGATTTTGATAAATTAGACTTGCGCGTAGGCAAAGTTATTGCGGCGGTTAAGGTTCCAAAGGCAGATAAATTACTGAACCTAACGGTTGATTTAGGTTTTGAGCAGCGTACTATATTAAGTGGCATTGCAGAATATTACCAGCCCGAAGAGCTTTTAGGAAAATTGGTAACAGTAGTAGCCAATTTAGCGCCCCGCAAAATTCGCGGCATCGAAAGTCAGGGAATGTTATTAATGGCTGGAAATGATTTCGGTAAACTTTACAGTGTTGGTCCTGAGCAAGATATTGAGCCGGGTAGTATTGTGAAGTAGGTGGAGTGTTTGATTATACTTTTTTAAGAAAGAGTTTATTGAACTAATAGTGTTAGAATCTCGATGGATTAATGCGTTTTATAGAGATTTCTGTTTTAGGACATAAACAATGGAATTGGATATAACTTTTAAAAATTATTTTAAAAAATCACCATACTCTTGTTTTTTTGAACATCGTTCATTTTATTTGCATCGTGAAAGGTGAGAAGGAATTCTTGCTGTTTCAAAACAAACTATGGGAATAAGCGAAAGAAAAGCGAAGGAGAAGGAGGAGCTCAAATCTTTAATATTAAAAGCTGCAATGAAGCTTTTTGTTGAAAAGGGTGTTGAACAAACTACCATTAGAAGCATTGCCAAAGAAGTTGAGTATAGTGTTGGAACTGTTTATGTTTATTACAAAGACAAGAAAGACATATTACACGATTTGCATAAGCAAGGTTTTATGCAATTGGGAGCCGAAATGAAAGTTCTTTTTTCTGTGAATAACCCTATGGAGCGTTTAAAAGCATTGGGTCGTGTTTATCTTAATTTTGCTTTAAATAATCCAGATATGTACGACTTAATGTTTACTTTAAAGGCTCCAATAGAGTTTATTGAGGAGAAACATCAAGATGATTGGATGGAAGGTAAACGAACCTTTGGTTTGCTGAAATCTACCCTTCAAGAGTGCATCGAAAATGGACATTTTAAAGGACATGAGCTTGAACCTATTTCTTTTGCTATATGGAGTATGGTGCATGGCATGGCTTCTTTGCATATTAGTCAGCGGGTAAAAGGAGTTCATTTAGATAAGCCAGAAACCATTGTAAGCAGAGCCTATGAGGAGTTTGTACTGATACTAAATAAGATGTAAATTTTTTTATCCAAAATATGAACATAGTTCAAATAAAAAACACAATTCAATGAAAATAAAAATAGTCGTTTTAGCAGCAGGATTATTGCTAACAAATTGCCTTTTTGCTCAAAAGTATTTGGATGAATACATACAGATTGGGTTAACAAAAAACTTGAGTATTCAACAGCAAAATTTTGCCTTAGAAAAAAGTGTTTATGCCCTCAAAGAGGCTAAAACATTGTTTCTTCCTCGGGTAAGTTTTATGACAGATTATTTTAGGGCAGGCGGAGGAAGAACGGTTGATTTTCCAGTAGGAGATTTATTAAACCCTGTATATACCACCTTAAATCAACTTACAGGTGGCAACAATTTTCCGCAGGTAACCAATCAAAGTATTTTGTTAAATCCTAATAATTTTTATGATGCTCGGTTCAGAACAACATTGCCCTTGCTAAACATGGAAATTGCGTATAACAAACGCATTAAGAAAGACCAAGTAAGTATGCAGCAAATTGAAATAGATTTGTTTAAGCGCGAATTAGCTAAGGAGATTAAGCTAGCTTATTACAAATATCTCCAAGCTGCTGAGGCCATAAAGATTTATAACGCTGCCCTGGATTTGGTTAAGGAAAGTAGTAGAATTAATAGCGTATTGCATGCCAACGATAAAGTAAATAATACGGTGATTGTAAGAGCTAAAAATGAAGTTTCTAAAATTGAGGCCATGCAAAAAACAGCTGTTCAAAATGCCCAATCGGCTCAGGCTTATTTTAATTTTTTGCTCAATAGAAACTTAGCAGATAGCATTTTGATGGATTATGATTACAATCAAGTAGCTGCTATCTTGTCAAAAGGCGCTGCTATTTCTGGAAGGGAGGAGTTGAAAAACTAGCCTTAGCCGGGCGTTTAAATAAACAGGTTGTAAGGCTAACCCAATCTTATATTATTCCTAAATTAAACACATTTATTGATTTAGGTTCACAAGGATTTGATGGTGCTTTTGATGAGCAATCGCGCTACTATTTTATGGGCTTATCTTTAAAATGGGATTTGTTCTCGTCTGGTGCCAACACCTATAAAATTAAACAAGCTCAACAAGACAGCAAAATAAACAACGTTCAAACAGATTATGTAGCTAGTCAGTTGCAGTTACAATTAGTTACTTCTGAACATGCTTTTAATGCTGCGGTTTTTAATTATCAATTTAACCTCTCAAATTTTGGTGCGGCACAAAAATACTATCAGGATATTATTCGATTATACAAATCGGGTCAGGCCTTATTTATAGAATTATTAGATGCGCAAAACCAATTAATACAAGCAGAATTACAAAGCAATATTTCTTTATACGAAACCCATATTAAAGCAGCTGAATTTGAGAGAGCTAGCGCAACTTTAAACATTCAATCTTATTAATTATGTATACCAAAAAAACAATACTCATTGCCTTTTTAACCTTTGGTTTAATGGCATGTAAAGAGGAAAAATTAGCAGAAAATAGGCTGTCTAATACAGAAAAGATTTCAGTTAAAACCTATCCTTTGGTTCAAACCAAAGGGGCATTACCTATAGAAAGTACCGGCTTGTTAACTACAGAAAATGAAGCCAATTATGCCTTTAAAATTGGGGGTGTAATTGCTCAGATTTATGTGCGTGAAGGAGCCTTTTTTAAGAAGGGTCAGTTATTGGCTAAGCTTAAATTGGATGAAATTGATGCTGGATTTATGCAGGCCAAGCTTGGATTTGAAAAGGCAGAAAGAGATTTTAAGCGGCTTTCCAATTTGTTTAAAGACAGTGTGGCAACTTTAGAGCAATTTCAAAATACACAGACTGCTTTTGAGTTGGCCAAACAGCAATTAGAATCTATTTCTTTTAATAAGGAATATGCCAGTATTTATGCTACAGCAGATGGTTTTGTGGTTAAAAAACTGGCAAATGAAGGTGAAATAATTGGTGGTGGAATGCCGGTTTTAGCTACCAATCAACATACCCAAGATACCTGGATTTTAAAAGTGGGTTTATCTGATAAAGATTGGGCTGTAATAGAAAAAGGAAATTTGGCGGATGTTGTGTTAGATGCTTTTCCCTCAAAAGTTTTTAAAGGTGAGGTTATCAGAAAATCAATGGCAGCCAGCAGAAGTAATGGTTCTTTTGAAATTGAAATACAAGTAAATTGTAAAGAGGTTAAACCTGCAATTGGCATGTTTGGAAAAGCTACCATTTTATCTAATACTTCAGTTAATTCCCAGTTTTTGCCCTACGATGCCTTGATAGAAGCTGATGGGAAGAACGCCTATGTTTTTGTGCCTATTTCTACTAGCAAGGTAAAACGTGTTCCTATTGAGATTTCTCATTTTAACAATTCTGGTGTTTGGGTAAAATCTGGCTTATCTGGGGTAAAAGAAGTTGTTTTAAGCAATTCTGCCTTCCTAAATGAAAATTCGATTATTCGTATTATTCAATAAGTATAGCCATGAATTTGACGAATTTTTCTGTAAAAAATTACCAATTTACATTGGTTGTGTTTTTGATGGTTGCGGTAGTTGGATTGGTAACCATGTTTTCTATGCCTCGTGCAGAAGACCCACAAATAAATCCGCCTACCTACCCTATTGTAGTAGTATACCCTGGAACTAGTCCGCAGGATATGGAGGAACTTGTTGTTAAACCCATAGAAAATAAACTTTATGAATTAGAGAATATAGATAAAATAGTTTCTTCTATAGAAGATGGTTTGGCCGTAATTAAAGTTGATTTTAAATATGGTGTTAACATTGATAATAAATATCAGGAGGTTGTTAGAGAAATTAATGTGCTTAGAACAGAGCTTCCAGAGGATATTTTAAGTATTGATATTCGCAAAATTGATCCCAGCGACGTAAATATTTTGCAAGTAGCTTTAATTAGTGAAAATGCTTCGTTTGCGGCTTTAAACGAACAAGCTGAAGCTCTCAAAAGCGAGTT
>JAUYMZ010000303.1 GCA_030699355.1 Bacteroidota bacterium
CTCTTGCTTCAATTTTTCGATGCTTTTTACAAGAGTAGGCAATGATTTTATTTTTAGAATTTTGAATTTAATACTTTCAATTTCCTCGTTAATTTGCATTAAGGTTTGACCCGATTTTTCTATGTCTTTGGCAACTTCAAATAAAGCAAGCTGACTTTTTAATTCGAGTTTGGTTGCGGCCAATTCTTCTTTTATTTCCTCTATCGATTTAAAATCTTCGAAGGCAATATTTTGACTTAAATCAATCTCTCCGTCAAATATCTTGAGTTTATCAGAAACCTTGTGAACTGCCTTTAAAACTTGGTTCCCAGGCAAACTTTTTACCTGTTCGCTTAAAATACCATTGAGCCATTTGCGATTTTCTTTGTTTCCAGAAATCTTGTTAATAAGCAAATCTCCATAGTTTTTTACTTGGTTCTCGAAACGTTGAATCTGACTTTGCAGTTGATTGATTCTTTGCTCAATCATTTTACTATTCAACTTCTGAATTTCAACCATGGTTAATCGCGATTCAACCTCTTTACGCTGCTTATCGTAGTTGCCAAGCGATTCGTTTAACAACTCTATTGGGTCGTAACTTTGAATGGTTTTATGCTCAGCTTCCTTTCCATTTAACAACTCCGCCTTGGCATTAATTTCGGTTTCTTTATTTCCAATTTTTCTATCGTAATCGGCTTTTTTCGGAATCAAATTTTCGTTGATTTCGGTATTAATTTTAGCAATGTTTTGATTGCGATCTGCCAACTGACTTTGAAGGGTTGGCAAGGTATTTTCATAATTTGCATTGAACCCAAAATACAATTGATTAATGATTCTTGCTTTGGCACCGTACTGACTAACAACTTCTCTAAAATCTTCAAACTCATTTTTCACCGATTTTAAATTGCGAATTTCATTGTTAATCTTACGCAAATCGATAATGTCTTTTTTATTCTTTTGAGAGAAATTAAGCACTTCATTTTCACGGTTATCTGCCACAATAAGTGCCTCTTTTAAATTCTTGTTGGTTATCAGTTTAGTATTAATGAGGTAGCGATAGATACGAGAAAAGTTATTACTTAAACCTTCTGTTTTAACATTATCATCTAACCAAACAACCCCATTATTCCTTCTTCCACGTTGGTATACAGTATTAAATACTTCGCGTTTATCTTTAAATGCTTCTAAGGCAATACCATCTTTGGCCAGCGCTGCTTGCACTTCATCAAACTTAAGTAATTTCTTGTTTTCATCTACAAAAAAGTGCTCTTTGTATTCGCCGTTAAAACGATAATACTCTAATTCAGATTCGCCATTTCGCTTAACTAAAATGCAGTAATACGACTTTTTAAAAATCTCAAATACGATATAACTTTGATTTGGATTGGGAAAATAGTGATGCAATGTTTCTTTGTCGCCCCTGCGCTGACCGCTAAAAGTCATTTTGTTTCCATCAATGATGAACAAAAAATTAAGGGCATAAATCAGTGTACTTTTACCAATATTGTTTGGGCCCACCAACTGCAAACTATCACAATCGTTGAGCCTAATTTCGGCCTTTCCGTATACCTTAGAATTTAAAATTGTTAAAGAAGTTAACATAATTTCACCTGCGTTTTATCGAGGCAAAATACAATTCTCTAACCTAAAGAAACCCACATGTAATTCACAAATTATGAAATACAAATTACGAAATACGAATTACGAATTACGAA
>JAUYMZ010000304.1 GCA_030699355.1 Bacteroidota bacterium
CCTTAACCCTTAACCCTTAAACCTTAACCCTTAACCCTTAAAACTTAAAACTTAACCCTTAAAACTTAACCCTAAAACACCTTTCTCCAAAAACTGACCAAGGTCATAATTTAAGGAATTTGTTAAGTTTAGATTTGTGAAGTTTTTAAATACAAAGTAATGACTCAAACTAAGCTAAATCATACCTTTCATGTGCCTGTTATGGGCGTGGCATTTACCATAGATTCGCCAATTAAATTGGCGCCATTGGGGATTTCCTCCGTTATTTCTATGGTAGACGATACCTTATTAGAGCAGATGCGCGCCTATTATGCCAATCAGTTTAATTTGGCTTATGAGGAAATTTCTAATAAAGTAGCAGATTTTAGAGCCAAGAGAATTACCTCTTATTTAAATTTGGTTCAAGACATTGTACAAATAAAATTTAACCAAGTAAAAAATGCTGCTTGGGAAAAAGGAAGTGAGCTCGAAAAATATTTTCGCTTATTGCCCGATACTGCTCCGCTTAAAAAGGAGTTTATGTTGCGTCTTACCCTTTCTGGATTTGATGCTCACCTACGCGAGTGGGTTCAAACCCATTTATTAGCGGGCGATATTGATATCAATATCATGACCAAATTAGACAGAGAAAATGAAATGAATGGAGAGAAATTACCCAGCGAATTTAACGACGCACACGCAGCCTTAAGAGGCTTTGCCCAAAGTAATTTGTCTTCATCTGTAGTTTTATCTGCCGGGCTGAACCCACGCCTTTACAGCTATTTTGAACAGTTTCCAGATTTTTATCCGGATGCCCAAGGCGCCTTGAAAAAGCGGATTATTTTAAAAATTAGCGATTATCGCTCAGCTTTGATTCAAGGAAAATTTTTAGCCAAAAAGGGTTTGTGGGTAAGCGAGTTTAGAATGGAATCTGGGTTAAATTGTGGCGGACATGCATTTGCAACCGATGGTTTATTAATGGGGCCAATTTTAGAAGAGTTTAAACAAAACAGAGATACCTTAAAAGCTACCTTATTTGAGTTATATAGCGCGGCATTAAAAGAAAAGAATATAGCTGTGCCAGCTAAACCATGTGAGCAAAAGTTTACTGCCCAAGGCGGTGTGGGCACTGCCCAAGAACATGCGTTGTTGTTGGAGCAATACCAATTAGATGCTGTAGGTTGGGGTAGCACTTTTTTATTGGTGCCAGAGGCCACAACCGTAGATGATGCTACCCTTGAGCAACTATGCAGGGCGCGCGAAGACGACTTTTATTTAAGTGAGAACTCTCCTTTGGGTGTGCGCTTTAACAATATTAGAAACAATAGTATGGCTTTGGTAAAAGAACACCTCATTCAAAAAGATAGACCCGGTAGTTCTTGCCCCAAAAAGTATTCTGTTTTAAATAAAGAATATACCGTTGATCCCATTTGTACCGCTTCGCGCCAATACCAACATTTGCGTTTGCATGATTTACAATCCCAAGGGTTATCGCCAGAAGTTTATCAAAAGGAATTTGAATTAACCACCACCCGCGAGTGCTTGTGCGTAGGCTTAACCAACTCGGCTTTATTGCGCTATCAAATTCCCACTAAATATTACGAAGGTGCTGTCTCTATTTGTCCGGGTCCAAACTTGGCCTATTTTAATAATTTGGTTTCTTTACAAGAAATGGTAGACCATATTTATGGCCGACAAGATATTTTAACCCGCAAGGATAGACCCAATCTTTTTGTGAAAGAATTGCAGCTTTACATCGCTTTTTTCAAAGAAGCTGTATCAAATTCGGATCAGCCAATAAATAAACAACGCGCTAATTATTTGGCTACTTTTGAGAAAAATTTACAAGCAGGAATTAATTATTATAAGCAGTTTTTTAACGAGAATCAACTACCAAACGCCATAGAAGGTTTGGCCGCTTGCGAGCAGGAATTACAATCATTTTCCCTGCAAATACCTCCTGTTGTTATCGCTTAATTTTTGCCTACTTTTTTAGGGTGTTTTTATTATTCTGGCTGAACCTAGGTTGGGTTGAACCAGATTTGAATTTTCTGTTTTTACAATAATTGGCTATTATTGTGCAAGTAAATCCTTTCTACCTCATGACGAAAAAAATCTTTCTTACCTTCTCTTTATTTATGGTATTGAGCGCCATACGGGCTCAAGTAGGACTTAACCTTTCTGGCGCGGCAGTAATAAGTAATGTTAGCAATGCCTATATTAAATTTAATCCAGATGTGTCTTATGGTTTTTCTTTAGGTTTTTTTTTCAGAACCTCCGAGCGAGTGGAACTTTCATTGGATTATACCCTTACGGGTGGTATCATGAGTGCCAATGCTTATAGCTTTCAATCCGATAATATTAGTCCTACCAATTTAGGCACCAAAGAGACGGTGGCTTTCCATTTAGGATATGAAGACGTTTCCTTTTCTACCCGCGTATACTTAGTGCCAGATGTGCTTTCTATTGGCTTGGGCTTACACCTTCTTTCGCTTAACCAAAACATTGCCGGAGGTGAATTGGATTATTATTTTGCAAAAGAAGATAGAGAAAATAAGCCTTTTACAGGCGAGGAAAATCAAATTCCATTTCTAGAGTCTTCTAAGTTTGGGGGAGGTTTGGGTGTTTATATAGAGCCAGCAAAGCACATTCAATTGTATGTAAAGTACCTTCGCGTTTTTGGAAGTGTTTTTCAAATGAGTGATTTTGGCAGACCGGTTAATAAACATCTAGACGATCATTTTGGAAATGTATTACTGAGCCAAATACATACGGGCATTCAATTTAAATTATACCGCAGAGGTAAGTCAACCCGATTCTAACCTATGAAGCAGTTAACCTATATAATTTTGGCTGTTCTCATAAATATTCCTTTTGGGTATTCGCAGCTGCGTAAAAAGGGTGGTTTGGAGAAAAATATAAGCTTACCTTTTAATTCAGATATTGTTTCTATAAACGTAGTGAAGGATAATTTTTTTGTAGTTAAAACCGCTGCGCAGTATATTAGAAAATCTAAATACAATGCTATTCATTATATATCTGCCGATTTCAAAACATCTTGGTCGAAGCCTATTGAAGGAAAATTTATGCAATCTATTGTAGTGGCCAGTGAATTTACTCCGTATATTTACCATATAGAATCAAGAGGTGGCATAGGTGTAGATAACAATGTTGTCCGTTTTGATGGCGATGGAAATCAAGAGAAGTTTTTGTTAAATAGTAAATTTGAGTTTAAACGGTCTGAACGCAAAATTGCCTATTTTTCTACCAGCCACAAACTCTGTATGCTCTCTGTTTCTGATTATGAAACAACGCGAAAAGTAAGCGCTACCATTAATAAGAAGAAAACGAATGTTACCTTGGCAAAAAGCTATTTAGTATTGCATACCATCAACCATAAAGATAAAAAGTTGGTGGCCAAAAAAATTAAAACATCTTTCGAATCTAGGATTTCTGATGCTCCCGTTCACTTCGAGTTATTGGGTCAGGAAGATTCTATATTTTATATCCTCAGGAAGGAGCGTGGTAAAATACCCAGTAAAATGGACCTAAGTGTTTTGGTGCTAAATGAAATGGGCGATATAAAAGAAACTTGGAAATGGGAAGTGGATGCCAAAAACGATTTGCTTCCAATTTTTAATATCAGAGAAGGTAATGGTGCTTTTATTGCCAACAAAGATTACGATAAGGAAGTTTCTACTTCTGGTAATGCCAGTGGTGGCACAACCACAACTACTATCACCACTATTTCTGCCGGTTCGTATGGCTCAAGTTTCGTTGATTTAGAAAATGATGAGTTTTACTTTTTAAGTTTTACTTCAGATATTAAAAGTCCGATATACTCCGATTTTCGCTTAACCTATAAACCATTAAAGCAAACGTGTAAAGAAGTTAGGGTTCAAAAGTTTCAATTTTCTACAGGCGAATTACTTGAAGAAATGGAATTGAAGTTACCAACAGAAATTAAAAAAGACCCCCATTGGGCTTCTGTAAAAACCATGGGAGTTCATTTTGTAGATATGGGTGATAAAAATTTTAAAGTATCCTTAATTGGTTTAAAGGCAGCTTATGTGCTGTTTTTTAACATGCAGAAAAAAGAATTTAATTATGTGGTAAAAGAGGTTGAGGGCAATGTAAAAAATAGAGACTTAAATGTAAAGTATGAACACAAGGTGTTTCAAACCAATTTAATTTTAAGCAAAGCCTATTCTAAACCAGAATTTCTCAAATACTTAAATAATTTCCCTAGCTGGCGCGAAAAGAATTATAGCATCAATGGCATCGACTTAGGAACTAAAATAGTTGTAATAAAAAATGGCGCTTATTCTGCCAGAAATTCAACAGCAAATTTTAAAGTTTTTTCTAAGTAGAAAATGATAGGTTTGTGAAAATAGGGATTCTGTTATCTCATAAAATAAAAAAATAGCTTCATGCAATTTAAACTTCTCATACTTCTCTTTTTATGTGGTTTCACAAAGCTATCGGCTCAAACCAAAACAATTGCCGAAGTAAGGGCGCAAACGGTTATTTTAAGCATGCAGCAAAAACAATTTGCATCCATTTCTCCGCTCCTCGATTATGAAATGAGTCGTGTGCTTGGCGAAAATGGTTTGGAAGAATTGTGGGACGCTTTTCAAATGCAGTTTGGCGAGCTTGTAAAAGTGCATGAGAGTGTTGGGGAATTAGTAGATACTTTATGGGTAACAAGGACCAAGGTAGATTTTGAAAAAAAATCGTGGGTGCTCAAAATTGTGTTTAATAAACAGGCTAACATCAGCGGATTGTTTATAGAACCGCTTAAAATGCCTTATCAATCGCCTGCCTACGCCGATGAATCCTTGTTTTATGAGTATAAAAAAACCTTGGCCGACCCAAATTTTCCAGTGGATGGTTTGTTGAGTATCCCCAAAAAAGCCAAACAAATTCCTGGTGTAATTATCATAGCAGGTTCCGGTCCAAACGATAAAGATTTAACCATTGGTTCAAAACGAATTTATAAAGACATCGCCTGGGGTTTGGCCAGTAAAGGAATTGCTGTTTTTAGGTTCGACAAAAGAACCTATACCTATGGCAAAGAGTTGGCACAAAAGGCAGATTTTAACATAGACGATGAGTACACAAAAGATGTACAATTGGCCGTAAAATTATTGCAAGCACAAGCAGAAATTGACCCCAATCAAATTTATGTTTTGGGGCATAGTTTGGGCGGACATTTACTTCCGTATGTTGCTGGGAAAGTTAAAGGGGTTAAAGGATTTATTGGTTTTGGCGCCAATTACAGCGGCTTGCCTGAGTTAATGGCTTATCAGGCAGATTTTTTATCAAAAGATTTGCCGGCTAAACAACAAGAAGCTTACCAAGAATTGAAGCAAAAGGCCTTGTATGCCCGGGATAGGTTCAGCCCAAATAGCCCCAATGATTCTTTGCCTGATGGACTTACTGCCAAATATTTATTAAGCCTGAACCAAGCCGCGCCCAAAAATCATTTAAAAACATTGAGTAAAAAGCCTTTTTTATTCATTCAGGGTGAAAAGGATTACCAAGTGCCCACAAGTGAATTAACAAAATGGCAAGCGGCAATTTACCCCATGAAAAACGCAAAAGTTTCATTTATTTCTTTGGAAAATATAAACCATATTGGCGCAGAAGAATTGGGTAAAATGAGTCCGGCCTCGTATGAAAAGCCCGGCAATGTATCGCCTTTACTCATCAATGAAATAGCAAAATTTGTGCTTCTTAAAAAGGCTAACTAGCCCAATTGCGGCTCGCCTTGGTAATGCACCGCAACTTTTTCTAAAACAAATAATATTTCTTCGAGGTGGTCGGCCTGAACCAATTGTGTTCTAAACTCTTTGAAATGATCTAGTCCTTTGAAATAGGGAGCATAATGCCTGCGCATTTCATAGATGCCTGCACGCGGACCTTTCCAGGCAACCGATTTTTCTAAATGCGTTCTGCAAACCTCAATGCGTTGTTCAATACTAGGTGCTGGTAAATGATTTCCGGTTTCTAGGAAATATTTTATTTCATTAAAAATCCAAGGGTATCCAATGGCAGCTCTGCCAATCATGATGCCATCAATTCCATACCTGTTTTTATACAAAAGGGCTTTTTCTGGCGTATCAATATCTCCGTTCCCAAAAATGGGAATCTTGATTCTAGGATTGTTTTTAATTTTGGTAATGAGGGTCCAATCTGCCTCACCCTTATATAGTTGCGCGCGGGTTCTTCCGTGTACTGTTAATGCCTGAATGCCCACATCTTGCAATCTTTCGGCTACTTCTTCCACGTTTTTTGAATTTTCGTCCCAGCCCAAACGTGTTTTTACCGTTACGGGCAAATGGGTTGCTTTTACCACCGAATCGGTGAGTTTTACCATTTTGGGCAAATCTTTTAAAATAGCAGCTCCGGCACCCTTACAAACTACTTTTTTTACCGGACAGCCGAAGTTAATATCAACCAAATCGGGTTCTGCTACGGAAACAATTTGGGTGGCTAAGGCCATGGCTTCCTCATCGCCACCAAAGATTTGTATGCCTATAGGACGTTCATAATCAAATATATCTAGTTTTTGTTTGCTTTTTATGGCATCGCGAATAAGTCCTTCCGAAGAAATAAATTCGGTATACATTAAATCTGCGCCATTGGCTTTGCACACTGCCCTAAAAGGAGGGTCGCTTACGTCTTCCATGGGAGCAAGTAATAATGGAAAATTTCCTAAATCTATGTTGCCAATTTTTGCCACAAGCTTTTCTTTAATATATTGCGTACGAAAGTAAATAAAATGGAGGGAAGAATGCATCAAAGTGGGGCACAGTTTTTAGGATATTTCGGTAAAATTTTGATTTTAACTGGAATGGTCCTGGTTTTCGGCAGTTTGGGTGTATTGCTCAGCAATGGTTTGGTTCAATTATTTTGGGGAATTGACTTATCCTCCATAAATTTTAATGAAATAAAGGAGTCGGATGTTCAAATAATAGCTGCCTTAAAATTATATCAAACCATTGGTGGTGGAATTGGGATGTTTTTGGTGCCTGCCTTGGTTTTTCCGGGGGCTATTAAATATCAAATTAGCTCCATGATTTTATACCGAACCAAGCTTCAACCCAACTTTGTAGCCTTGGGTATCTTATCTATTTTGGTAGCTATACCGGCCATTTCTTGGATGTATGCCCTCAATCAACAAATGCATTTACCTGCTTCCATGTATGCTTTGGAAACAAGTATTCGTATAATGGAACAACAAGCAGAGGCTTTAACCAAGCTATTTGTTTTTGCCGATTCGGTGCCTGTATTATTGCTCAATATTTTTGTGGTGGCTTTGGTTCCAGCCGTTTGTGAAGAGTTTTTTTTTAGGGGAATTTTGTTGCAATACACCCGATTTGTTTTCGATAATCAATGGGTAGCGGTTGTGGTTTCTGCCATTGTTTTTAGTGGCTTTCATGGGCAGTTTTATGGTTTTATTCCCCGTTTTGCCTTAGGATGTCTCTTGGGTTTTTTATACTTACATTCGGCTAATATTTATGTTCCTATAGCAGCTCATTTTGTAAATAATGCCATAGCCGTGCTGGCAGTTTACTTTGAGAAAGAGCTTTCATCTTATCTAATATTTCAAGAAGATTACCACTTTACTTGGTATTGGGCTATCTTGTCGGCCGCTGCCAGCATAGGAATTGTTTGGTATTTAAGAAATGAACTCATTCAATCCTTGTATTCAAAATTAAAAAAGTAACAAAACTAAATCACATGACAAACTGGGTAAAGATATATAAATCAGGAAATGCCATTGAAGCAGAAATGGTAAAAGATATGCTCATAGAAAATGAAATTGAAGCCGTAGTTATTAATAAAATAGATAGTTCTCTTAACTTTGGCGAGGCATCTGTTCAAGTAATGGCAGAAAAAGAACAAGCTGCATTAAACATCATACAAATTAATTTATTAAATAACCATGAGTAATTTTTGGCAACGCGCCATTACAGGTAGCTTATTTGTAATTGCCTTAGTGACTTGCACCATTTGGAGCGAATGGAGTTTTTTTGTGCTTTTATTTGTGGTTAATTTTTTATGCTTATTGGAGTTTTTCGAGTTGGTTTTGCCCGACAAAAACTGGATTGAGAAATACTTAGGTGTAATAGCTGGAAGTATCATCAATATTATGTTTGTATTTATTATTAGAGGCAATGTATCTCATGGTTGGTATTACCATATAATCCCCGTTTTTATGCTGCTGTTTCTGGTAAAATTGTTCGAAAATACAGGCCGCGAGTTTGATACTTTGGCCTATCAATTTTTGGGCATTATTTATATTTGTTTGCCCATAAGTATGTTGGCCGATTTTGGCTATTTTAATGCCATTCATTATAGTTTTGCTTTGCCGCTTGGCTTCTTTATTTTGCAATGGAGCAGCGATACCTTTGCTTATTTGGTGGGCAGGCAATTTGGCAAGCATAAACTTTTTGAGCGAATTAGTCCCAAAAAAACCATGGAAGGTTTTATTGGAGCACTCGTTTTAACTGTGGCAATGGGTTATTTACTCAGCAGGTTTTGGGATGATATTAGCAGCCAAGATTGGATGATTGTGGCAGCCATTGTAGTGGTATTTGGCACCTTGGGAGATTTAGTAGAGTCGCTCTTAAAACGCAATTTATCTATCAAAGATAGTGGCTCCATATTACCTGGCCATGGCGGTGTGCTAGATAGATTTGATGGGATTTTTATTTCTGCCCCAGCAGTGTATTTCTATTTGTTGCTGAGCAATTAAAAGCCAAAATATTTTGGTTCGAACCAATCCCTTTTTCTCGACATTTTCTGGGTGGAAAGGAGCGTTCATAATTTTTTTACAATCCCCCTTTTTTTTGTAAAAAAATAGTTACGTTTGCCAGACCTTACAAAATAATATAAAACCTATGTCAGGCAAAGAAAATGTAATTAAACACAGCTCGGAAAATCCTTTCGAGTCAATGATGTCTAGATTTGATGAAGCAGCCCGTATAATCGGCTTAGATGAAAGCGATTACAACGTGCTTAAAGCACCACAAAAATCAGTAATTGTAAACATTCCAGTAATGATGGACAATGGAAAAGTTCGTGTATTCGAAGGTTTCCGCGTGGTTCATAATGCTAATTTAGGTCCTTCTAAAGGAGGTATCCGTTATAGCATGGATGTTCATTTGGATGAGGTAAAAGCCTTAGCCGCATGGATGACTTGGAAGTGCGCTGTTGTTGGAATTCCTTATGGAGGTGGTAAAGGTGGTATCAAATGTGACCCTCGTTCAATGAGCAAGGGAGAACTTGAGCGCTTAACACGTGCCTATACAGATTTAATGGTGGATGTATTTGGTCCAGATAAAGATATTCCTGCACCAGATATGGGAACTGGCCAACAAGAAATGGCTTGGATTATGGATGAGTATTCTAAGTTAAAAGGATACAGCACACCAGCCGTAGTAACAGGTAAACCGCTTGTTTTAGGTGGTTCTTTGGGTAGGGTAGAAGCTACCGGAAGAGGGGTAATGGTTTCAACCCGCTCGGCCTTGTCTAAGTTAAAAATTAGTCCGGTTGGTGCTACTACCGCCGTTCAAGGTTTTGGAAATGTAGGTTCTATTTCTGCTAAATTATTGGCTTCTCAAGGCATGAAAGTGCTTGCCATTAGCGATGTGAGCGGTGCTTACCACAACCCAGATGGTATTGATGTAGAAGCTGCCATTGCTTACAGAGATGGCAACAATGGTACTTTAGAAGGATTTACCGGCGGTTCTAAAATTACAAACAGCGATTTGTTAGAGCTTGAGGTAGATGTTTTGGTGCCAGCTGCTATGGAAGATCAAATTACTGCCGAAAATGCGGATAGAATTAAAGCTAAGGTAATTGTTGAAGGGGCAAACGGCCCAACTTCAGCAAGTGCAGATATTATTCTTAATCAAAAAGGCATCATGGTTGTTCCAGATATTTTGGCCAACGCGGGTGGAGTAACAGTAAGTTATTTTGAGTGGGTTCAGAACAGATTAGGATATTTCTGGACAGAAGAGCGTGTGTACCGCAGGGCTGATAGGGTTATGAAAACAGCTTTTGAGGCAGTTTACCAAGCCAGTATTGAGCACAATTGCAGTTTGCGAATTGCAGCATACGTAGTAGCCATTGCAAAAGTGGCTGAGGTAGAAAAATTACGTGGTAAATTTGGATTGTAATTAAATCATACAATTGCCCCGAAAGGCACGACGATTCTGAATTTTCAGTTTCTCGTGCCTTTTGTGGTATATAAAAGTTATAAATTATGTTACATAGAGAAGGTAAAGCAACAATTTTTATTTCACTGGTAGTTCTATCTGCCTTAAATGCCATCGTTTTTTGGTTAGCTCCCGAGTTAAAATGGCTCCAAAATATAGTTATTCTTATTTCCATTGTGCTGCTGGGTATTGTGCTTCAGTTTTTTAGAAACCCTTCGGTTCAAACCAATTTTGGAGAAAACTTTGTGCTTTCTCCCGCCGATGGTAAAGTAGTAGTGATAGAAGAGGTAGAAGAGCCAGAGTTTTTTCAGGGAAAAAGGTTACAAGTATCGGTTTTTATGAACCCATTTAATGTGCATGTAAACCGCAATCCAATTGCTGGGGTAGTTAAATATTTTAAATATCATCCGGGTAAATATTTGGTGGCTTGGCACCCAAAAAGTTCTACCGAAAACGAGCGTACTACTACGGTAATTGAACACGCCAATGGTACTCAAATTTTGTTTCGCCAAATTGCAGGGGCCTTAGCCAAACGCATTTGCTGGTATATAAAAGAAGGAATGCCTGTTAAACAAGGCGGCGAAATGGGTTTTATTAAATTTGGGTCTAGGGTAGATGTGTATTTACCCCTCGATGCTAAGGTTACAGTTGGTTTGAACCAAGTTGTAAAAGGAGGTAAAACAGTATTGGCCGAAATAAATTAATACTTTTTTAAGATTTAAATCGTTAACTTCGTATCACTAATTAAAAATAAACATGAAAAAATTAATCGTATTAGGTGCTTTAGTAGCTTTTGGATATTTTGGTGCTAGTGCACAAACTACTTCAGCTGTTCCAACTTCAAATGCCGTAGTTGTGCATGAAATGAGCAACGAAACTCCTGCTAAGGAAAGCAAAAAGAAAAAGAAAAATAAGAGCAAAGAATGTAGCTCAGAAAAAGCAAAATCTTGTGGTTCTGATGCAGCCGCTTCAGGGGAAAAGAAAGCCTGCTGCAGTAGCAAAAAAGCAGCAGCTCCAGCAGAAGTTGCACCTGCTAAATAATTATAATTTAAATTTGATTGTTAAAGCCGAATACGAAAGTGTTCGGCTTTTTTTTAAACTTAGAGATGGTTTAATTAATAATATCTTTTGGCCATTTTTCGGGGTTTTTAGAGGCATGTATAACAGCTAATATTCTTACTATATTTGTTTTTTCAATCACCAAATAATGTATTAAAAAGGGGAATGGTTTGATGTAAAGGCATCTAATATTATCATATTTAATTTGATAAAATGGATTTGAAATTAAGTGATCAATATAATCGTTTAAAACTAGTAGAAATCTTTCACCCAAATTGGGGTCAATTTTATTGTAGTAGTTTACTGCATTTTGAATCTCAGAATAAACTTCGGGGTCGAGCTTGATGTTGTAAGGCATGGGTGTTTTTAATTTTAAATGAAATCCTCCTTTAAGCTGTTCCAGTCTAACAGGTCTTTATCCGAATTTTTATTTAACCTTTCCCTTACAATTGATTTATGAAATTCAGGAACATCAAATACATCTTCCTGCTCCAATTCAATGTAATCCAAGGTCTTCAAATACGCGATGAGCGGTGTTGCTTTTTCAATATTTGAATCAGGTATTTTAATAGTTAATTTCATCTGCCAGTTTTTTAATTTATACTACCAAAGATAAAAATATAATTTCAAAATCTATTATAATTTAAAACTACGATATGCTTTAAATAGTATTTTTGAATCCAATGAAACAGGGTTTTTATAAAAAATATTTACGGGGAATATTTATTCTTCCCATTTTAAATATTATGGCCATGGTATACGTGCAACCTTTTGTAGTGCCCTATTATAGCTTGCTTTTTCCTTACAATTACTTGTACTTATTGTTGGTTTTTGGCTCACCAATATGGGTATACTTGCCTGCCGCACTGCTTATTTTACCGCTCGCATTTTTGGCAAATAAGCTCATAAGTAAAGGCAAACTTTCTTTATTTCCTTGGCTCAACAAAGCTTTTTTGCTTATCAATGTTTTATTATTTGGTCTGAACCTACTCTTTGTTATCAGTAAATTATTCTTGAACCACGAGCCTTTTCCTAAAATAGATTATGCCAGCATTACAGATAAAGCAAGCAATTGTGAGGCGATACATAATGGTAATTTTAAAAGCAGAAACCGATACATCTTCCGCAACGATTCGGTTCAAACCGAAATAAGTTTGAATTTAAAAGATACTTTTTTGTGCCATGTTGCTTGGTTAAATACCTGCGAATATCGTTTGATAAATGCAGGAAAACAGGGTGCCATGAACGATACGATAGATGTTAAAATTACCAACCAAACACCCGATTATTACGAGGGTTTTCTGCGTTCTGGGAAATATGCCATTTACACCCGGGTGCTAAAAAAATGGGAGTAAACATCTTATTGTTTACTCCCATTTTCAAGCAAGTTAGGCTTTAACTTACTTGCCCAGCCTAGCTTTTAAGCTTTCATCTAAGGCGTTTAAAAACTCCTCTGTATTGAGGTAATGTTCGCCATGCTTTACTTTATTTCCATGGATACAAACCGCCAAATCTTTGGTCATTTTGCCGCTTTCTACCGTGGCCACACAAACCTCTTCTAAAGCAGTACAAAAATCTATTAACTCTTGGTTATTGTCGAGTTTACCTCTAAAGGCCAAACCACGTGTCCATGCAAAAATACTTGCAATAGGATTGGTGGAAGTTGCCTTGCCATTTTGGTGGTCTCGGTAATGACGGGTTACGGTTCCATGAGCTGCTTCCGCTTCCATGGTTTTACCATCGGGCGTAACCAATACAGATGTCATTAAGCCTAAAGAACCAAATCCTTGTGCCACGGTATCCGATTGCACATCACCATCATAGTTTTTGCAAGCCCAAACAAAATTTCCATTCCATTTAAGCGCAGAGGCAACCATATCATCAATTAAGCGATGTTCGTATACAATGCCTGCTTCTTTAAATTTAGCTTCGTAATCTGCCGCATAAATTTCTTGGAATATATCTTTGAACCTACCATCATATTTCTTTAAAATGGTATTTTTAGTAGATAAATACAATGGCCAAGCTTTACTTAATGCCATGTTAAAACAAGAATGGGCAAAGCCTTTAATACTCTCGTCTGTATTATACATGGTTAATGCCACGCCGTCTCCTTGGTAATTATACACTTCATATTCTTGAACCGTTCCATCTTCCCCTTCAAACTTCACGGTAAGCTTTCCTTTTCCTTTGGTAACAAAATCCGTAGCACGGTATTGGTCGCCAAAAGCGTGTCTGCCAATCATAATGGGGGCTGTCCAATTGGGCACTAAACGCGGAACGTTTGCACAAACAATGGGTTCGCGAAATACCGTTCCATCTAAAATATTACGTATGGTTCCATTGGGGCTTTTCCACATTTGTTTCAAGTTAAATTCCTTCACACGAGCCTCATCCGGAGTAATGGTGGCGCATTTAATACCTACATTGTATTTTTTAATAGCTTCCGCAGCGTCAATCGTAACTTGGTCGTTGGTTTCATCTCTGTATTCCATACCTAAGTCGTAGTACTTAATATCTAAATCGAGGTAGGGGAGAATCAACTTATCTTTAATAAATTTCCAAATAATACGAGTCATTTCATCGCCATCTAGTTCTACCACCGGTTGGCTAACTTTAATTTTATTCATTTTTAAGTGTTTAATTGCCTATTTATAAGGGGGCGCAATATTACTTAAAAATGAGTAGAAGGAAAATGAAATATTAAAAATATTAATAATATATATTGAATTTTTTAATTTACTTTCTTTTAATGAAATTTATTTGAATTCAAAGGTGATTGCATTTTCTTTGATGCGGCTGCTTGGGTAATTAAATACAGCGTTAATATTGCGCGGATTTAAGTTTTCGAAAAGAGGTTTTCCCTCCGAATCAAATGCAGAAATGAAAATATCAGCTTTAGCGTTTGGCCAAAGTAAAGCACCTGTTTTTAAGTTAAGTACATTAAAGTTACCACCTTTGTAATAGTAAACAGGGTAGGAGTAAGCCTTTTCTTTTACCACCACTTTTCCTTTAACTGTTTCCTTTTTTGCCGGTACTTTTACAATAGAATCTGTTAATATTCCTCCTTCGTTGATTAACAAATTATCTCCAAAAATCATTAATTCTAGGGCTTCTACTTTTCTGTTTAATTTGTTAAAATAGGGAGGAAAGTGGGTATCTGAAATAAGGGTGTTTAAATTGGCATCATACAAAGTTTGCTGTGAGCCTTTTTGCATTAATAGCAATGGTTTTAACGCCGTGGTTTGATATCCAATTAATTCAATAGATGGTAAAATGGAGGTATATTCAAAGGGCAACAAGATGTTACCTTGTTGGTTTATGAGTCCGTATTTACCTGCTTTTTTTACAATAATGGGTTTGTTTAAATTGTAGGCTCTTTTTTGATTAATAAAAGTGTCTACTTTGGTTAAAGTTGGGTCGCTTGGATCTATCGGAACCTCTACATATTCTGTATCTCCCCAATATCTACTTTCTACATAACCATCGCCCAAATATATCCCTCCAATCACACTTCTAACATGCACTTGTATTTCATCGTACATAGGTTCAATGCGATTTACTTCTTTATCATTTGCGTCGTAAAACACAACTCCAACTTGATTGCCTTTTTGAAGTCCTTGTACAGTTTGAGATTGGGCACTCCAAGTTCCTAAGAATAAGAGTAAAAAAGGGATAATTTTTTTCATATTAGGTTTTATTTTATGAGCACAAAACGGAGATTGCAGAGAATTAGTATGAGCACGTTTAATTTTAATTTGAGCTTAATATCAATCACTTACAACGCTTCATACACAATAGCCGCTCCTTGTCCAACACCAATACACATGGTTGCTACGCCGTATTTAACTTTACGTTTGCGCATTTCATGAATAAGCGTGGCGCTAATTCTAGAGCCGCTAGCGCCCAATGGGTGACCCAAAGCAATAGCGCCTCCATTTACGTTTACGATATCTGGGTTCAGACCGAGTTCTTGCATACATGCTAAACCTTGAGAGGCAAAGGCTTCGTTGAGTTCGAATAAGCCAATATCTGCTACGCTTAGGCCAGCGCGTTTTAATGCTTTTTGGGTGGCAGGTACCGGACCAATACCCATAACGGCAGGGTCTACGCCGGCAATAGATTTTGAAACAACACGGGCAATGGGAGTGAGGTTATACTGTTTTACAGCCTCTTCACTAGCCAATAAAAGCATGGCAGAACCATCGTTTATTCCGCTGGCATTTCCTGCCGTTACAGAGCCATCTTTTTTAAAGGCAGGCTTAAGCTGAGCCAATTCTTGAATGGTGCTTAAGCGCGGGTGTTCGTCTTTGCTAAATATTTTTGCTTCTCCTTTTTTCTGCGGAATGGCTACAGTAATTAACTCCTCTGCAAATCGATTAGCCTCGTGTGCGGCTTGGTATCTTTTCTGAGATTCTGCGGCAAAGGCATCTTGTGCCTCTCTGCTAATATTCCATTTGGCAGCTACGTTTTCGGCAGTTTCGCCCATGCTGTATGGGTGGTATAGGGCGCTTAAGGCTTTATTGGTAAAACGCCAACCAATGGTGGTATCATAAATTTCTGGAACCCTAGAAAATGCTGTATCTGCTTTGGCCATAACAAAAGGTGCCCTGCTCATGCTTTCAACGCCTCCGGCAATGTAAATATCGCCATCACCAGATTGAATGGCACGAGCCGCATCCATAATACTTTGCAAGCCACTTGCACATAAACGGTTTACGGTAATTCCACCAATATGCGTAGGCAAGCCAGCTAATAACAATGCCATACGCGCCACATTTCTATTGTCTTCGCCTGCTTGGTTGGCAGCGCCTAAAATTACATCTTCAATGGCATTTACATCCACTTTCGGATTGCGTTCAATGAGATTTTTTATGGCAATAGCGGCCAAATCATCTGGACGAATAGAACTTAAAGAACCGGCATATTTGCCAATGGGAGTGCGCAAGGCATCAATTACAAAAACGTCTTTCATGTAGTGTATAATTACTTGCAATAATAGGTATTGTTTGGCAAAATTAGTTATTCCGAAACACATGGCTATCTTTGCAGCGTTGGTTTCATTAAAAATTGTCGAAACCATTGCAGAGTAGCTAGCTTAGATTTATCATTTTTGTGGGCCCCATTCTGCCCATTTAATTTTATGATAACATTTGACCAGCTCAATTTAATTGAGCCCATTTTAAAGGCCTTAAAGGCCGAAGGCTACACTACGCCAACTCCTATTCAACAACAAGCTATTCCTATTCTATTGCAAGGTAAAGATTTGCTGGGTTGTGCTCAAACCGGAAC
>JAUYMZ010000103.1 GCA_030699355.1 Bacteroidota bacterium
TTTTTTGACCCCATTTTAAATGAAAAAGAAGGCTTTTCGGATTATGCTTTTGAAGATGATGCCAAACAATTTTTAGCAGAACGACCTGAGTTAAAAAATGCCTTCGAGAATTGGAAGTTGGCAAACCCAGAAAAAAGCAAAAATAAATACGAGGTACTTGGCTTTATCTACAAAAATTCGCCTTACCAAGAAAAAGAGTATAAAAGGTTTCCGGTGTATTTTAAACCCTAATATTGCTACAGGTTATAATTTAATATCTAAGTAGTTTTCTTTTGAACAAGGGAATAACGAATCACTATAAACATATTGAACTTTACCAGATAAACCTAATTTCCAACTATAAGGTATATCAAACTTATGTTTATTTAATTTATTGTATTCCATGGTAGTTCGACCGAAAATTGTATCTAATAATTGATTTTCTATAAATGGCCCGACGATAAATTTATTGAATTTATTTGATTTAAAATCATAATATATAGTATCTTCAATACTTGTTACCCGTTGTGCATTAATTCTTATTTTGACTAATAAAAAATCATTATTATAAAGTGTTCCAATATCAAGGTTCTTTTTAGTCTCGATATTATTTAAATAGGTAAAATATCCATAGCCAATAGTTTGGTCTTCCCTGAGTGCAAGGTTTGACATAACAACCTTTTTTTCATATTTAAACTCGAAACTACCGTTGGAATTTGTAACTGATTGTATAACATCTTCTTTGCCATTAACATTATATGAATAAGTTAATACAAGGGCATGACCAACTAGTGGACTAGGATTTTCACAAGACTTTAGTAATTTACCCTTAATAGTTATGGTTTCGGTATCCTCATTTTTGCAAGAAAAAATAAGGAAGCAAAGTGGAACCAAAAACAATAAAATAGATTTCGAAGATAACATGCTATAAGTTTCTATTAAATGAAAAAATAATTATAAAAGCAAACAGTTCAAGACTTTGTTGAAACATCAAGTTTTTATCAATAGTTAATAAATGTAACAATCATTTTACAACTTTTGTTAAATCTATGACTACCTCGTTGTATTTCTTACATAAATCAATTGATTTTGTAGCTTCATTTTCTCTTAAATAGTATCAATTATTTGGTTATTGTAAAATGGCCCAATTAAGAAATCATACTGACCGTAGGGTTTAATAATATTATAGTACAATGTATCTAAATCAGAAAAATTATTTTCTGTTTTAATTTTAACAATCATATAATAGTTGGTATCAGTATATATATTACCTATTGCCATATTTTTATTTTGTGGAATTCTTGATAAAATCGGTTTTTGCCCAAAGGGACCATTTGAGGTTATCAATTCCATTCGAGAATTAAACCCATTTGGCGTAGAGGTATATTGAATAGAAAAGTTTCCATCAATATCAGTTACTCCTGATGCTTTTAAAGCATCATTTCTCTTACTATCAGAATAATACCAAAGCTCAAATGAAAGGTTACTTACAGGTGTAGGATAATCGCATGATTTTACTATTTTACCTGTTATTGTGTATGTTTCTTCCTCGCTTTTGCATCCAGGTGTAAAGAGGCAAAGAGGACTCAGTAAAAATAAAATATATTTCAAAAATTGCATATAAAGTTTCATTGTATTTAGGAATCTAACTTTTTTTAAATCACTATAAATCTATGTTTAAATAATTTTCGTTTGAGCATGAGTTAAACCCACGACCTAAAATGGTTTGATCTATCGAATTATTTCCAACTTTAAATGTGTAGTTAAAATTAATTTGATGCTTGTTATTAGATTCATATTTTAGGGCAACATTTCTATTCAAACTATCAATAACTTGGCCTTCAAGAAACGGACCAACAACAAATTTGGTGAACTTACTTTGTAGTTTTTCATAAAATACAGTATCATTTATTGATGAAGCTTTTTTTAAATTAACTCTCAACTTTGCCTTGAAATTATTTTCAGAATATATAACTCCTACCTCTAAACTTTTATTTAATGCAATATCGAACAAATATGTTCTAAAGCCCAATCCATTAGCTTGACTACTGCCAATTGTTAAATTTCTCAAGTTAAATTTTGAGGAATATTTAAACAAAAATTTACCTTCATTATCTGTAACACAATAAATCTCATCACCCTTCTTATTTGTGCCATACTCATATGTAAGTATTAAATTTTTATTGGGTTCTGGACTCGGATTCTCACAGGAATTTAATAATTTACCTTGAATAACAAATTCTTCATCTTTGTCAACTTTACAGTGCGAAAAAAGTATGACTACTATCAATGTTATTGATTTTAAATAAATTGATTTTTTCATGATTTTATACTCTCCCTAGTTAATTATTAACTTATGTGCAAAACGTTCTTCTCCACTTGTAATTACGACAAAATATAAGCCCTTAGATAAATATGCATCATTGAGTTGAATCGCAGTATTGATTTGTTTTTGACCCGAATTTGTGGCTGGAATAATCTTATTATGGACAATTTCACCCAATACATTTCTTACACTAATTTCAACAGGAAAATTATATAAAAAACTACAGCTTATAAAAAGCTGGCCTGTGCTGTTAGGGTTTGGAAAAATGTTTGCAAATGAATTTAGTTTACCTTGATTATCTTTAATATCTCTTGTAATTTTTCTCTTTCCAAAATCTATACAAGGATTGCATGCAAGGGGTGCGCTAATTATATTATCTGTCCAAGTTCCATCGTATGGGCTTGTACCTTGGCTTGCTGAGGGATTAAACTCATAATTAATTACTGTTGGGGGATTATGGGTTGATAAATCATATCTAAAATCAGCATTAACATTATCCCTTATCACAAAATCATTTGATTTAGAATAAAATCCAGGACGACCAGAACTACCAGCAGTGTAGGTATACCATGGGTTATTAAATGTATTTACATTTAATTTGTAAACAGCCTCATAAATGCTGCTTCTATTACAATCTAAATTATCTAAATATAAAATCTCATCTCCTATTTCTCTGTTTATCCAATGTCCGTAAATTTTTTGAATTGGATCACAATCTTGGTAGAAAAATTCGCTTTCCAATTCGTTTTGTCCCAAACCTTGATCTTCATATTTCACATATAAATGACTTCTATTTATATTATGGGTTCCCATAAAAATATCATCGGAACCACTATTTCCAACTATAACATCAAATGGGGTATTTGCCATTATTTGACCAGCAGAATAAGACCCCTCAATATTATCATGTAAACTACCTAATCCAAGACCACTAGCATTTAAATCCAAGGCACTTTGCAAAGGAATAAATCCAAAATGCATTCCATCGCTGCATAAAGATAAATTATAATTTGCGCTTAAAAACCCATTTAACCCTATATGGGCTTTAGAACCCCAACAACCACTACCATCTGAGCCCGACCGGAAAGATGCTAGATTAAAAAGCCAAGATTTACTTAGTTCCCAATCTGTATTATTATCATAGGATTTGCCTACCACTTGCTCTAATCCCTCCCAAAAATACCCTCCAGGACTAACACAATAAGGTTTTACATCAGCGTATTCTGTGATATTTATCAAAGAGTTGTAACCAGTAATAATATTAAAGCCAAACCAATAAAATTTTATCCTAATACCAAAAGTACCAGCATTCATCTGAAAAATCTCTCCTTGTCCATCAGGATTAGATTTTAGTTCCAAATTTGCTCCAAATAAAGGAACTTGTATACCTAAAATTTTTGCGAAAAATTCACCCTCAAAATTCAGAAAATGGTCATTTGGTGTTCTATCAGTCTCGTCATAAAATTTTGTCTGCATTTCTCCATTTAAAGCCCCATTTGAAATTGCCATTTTTTTACAATACTTAGGGTAATCTCCTAGAGAATTTAGATCTCCTAGAAAATCAGATCTTTTAGAATGTTTAGAATATGTTTTATACATACCACTACCACTTTTAGTATCAATATGGTAAATCAACAATTGCCTTGTGGCATCAGCATCTAAAAACAAATTGAAATTTCTAGCAATTTGTTTGGTTAAATTAGGCATTCCAAAAAAACTACCTGAGCCAGACAGCGTTTTATATAAATATTGGGCAGATAAAGGGAAATTTGCCCCTTGGTGCGGCGAATCCCAGGTAATCATAAGTCGGCAGTTGTGCATCCTCTCTCGTCTATTTGCACTTGGCCTTAAGGTAGGATTCATGTATGATGGAGACTCCATGTAGCACAAAGCATATCTTGCAATTACTCCACCCATACTTTCTCCTATGATTACAAACTCATAATCGTTTTCAACCTCCGCTTTTAAAGCGTCTAATAATTCCACTATCAAAAGTGCATTACTTCGCATATCCACCCTACTATTCTTCCAATCAACAATATAAAAATCATATCCAAAATTCATTAGTTGACTAATGTTGGGCTGCTTAAGCATTCCATTAAATATTTCTGCTGCATCTCTGTTTTGATTAGGAATAAAATCTAACATATCAATTCCTTCTAAATACACTACAATTTTTCTATTTTCAGGTGTTGAATTACATGACCTATAGATATAAACAGGTAGGTGTTACCAGCAACCAAATATGTTCCAATTTCGGCAATTAACGATGTATCAAAATCGGCAAATAGCGATGTATGATTTATCAAATTAAAGGAATTTATTT
>JAUYMZ010000310.1 GCA_030699355.1 Bacteroidota bacterium
TTTTCATAGCCATTTCGTTTTTTCGGTTCAGCCAAAATAATAGTTAAAGCGCAAAAAACAAAACCATTGGCCAAAAAAGTTTCTCAAAGTTCGATTTTCGTATTTCCTTTTTTAATTTATGGCTATCAAAAAAAATAGCAGGAGATTCTTCTACATCGCTCTGAAAAACCCAGTACGCGTTTGTTTACTACGTAGGGGTCATAGAAACAGCACAGCTGCCTCCATAACCCATGCCTGTTAGATCTAATCCTGAGCGTAACGCAGTGGAGCGAAGGACCTCTTTGTTTGTAGTAAGATTTCTCCGGAAAGCAATAATTTCGAATTTCGATTTTCGAATTTCGAATTTCGAATTTCGGATTTCGTTTTTCGAATTTAATTTCCCTTTATTTGCTTTTGTATGAAAAATTTTCTCCTAACACTAGTCTGTTTATTTAGTTTAGAAATTTGCGCCCAAGATTTTCCTTATCAAAGCGCAGAAAATACCTATTACTGGAAAAATAAATTGCCTTTTGCCGGCTATTGGCAACAAGATGTGCAATATACCATCAAGGCAAAATTAGATGATAATACAGATGTGTTATCGGCCAACCAAACTTTGGTTTATACCAATAATTCTCCTGATACACTCCGTTTTTTGTATTTCCATTTGTATCAAAATGCTTTCTTAAAAGGTGGGTATTTAGAGCAATTAAATTTGGCTAATGGGTTCAAACAGAAGTTTGGAAAATATGAATTGGCAGGCAAAGGCACCGAGATTGGAAACGTATTGGTGAATGGTAAAAATGCTTTGCAAACTACCATCGATTTTTCTATTATGAAGGTGCTTTTGGCTGAACCTATTTTGCCGCACTCAAAAGCTACCATAGAGATAGATTTTAAAACCTATTTTGATAATGGGGGCAACCAACGTAGAAGGATGAAAATGTTTACGGATAATGCCGGTAACAAACAGTATGATGTGGTGCATTGGTACCCGCGTATTTGTGTGTACGATAGAAAGTTTGGCTGGGAAACCGACCAACATTTAGGGAAAGAATTTTATGGCGATTTTGGCGAATTTTTGGTAGAGCTTACCTTGCCTAATCATTATATTATGGATGGTACGGGTGAGCTTCAAAATGAATCGGAGGTTTTGCCAAAAGAACTGCGTGCTCGATTAGATTTAAAGAATTTTAAAAACAAACCTTGGGAGGAAAAAGCAAGTGTGATTGTGGAACCCAATGGAACGTTTAAAACATGGAAATATAGGTCGCTTAATACGCACGATTTTGCTTGGGTGTGCGACCCAACTTTTAGAATAGACGAGGTGGTTTTGCCCATGCCAGATAACCCACGAGGTAAAGTGCGTTGCATTGCTGTGGTGCAAGAACCGCACGCCAGCGGTTGGTTAGATGCGGCCTTGTTTAACTCCAAAATTATTGAAACGTACAGCAAATATTTTGGTACGTATGCTTATCCAAAAATGATTGTGGCCGATGCGCGTGATGGCATGGAATACCCAATGATTACGCTGGACAACGGTCGTAGTCCGGGATATTATGGTTTGTTCTCGCACGAAATTGCACACAATTGGTTTTTTGGAATGGTGGGCACCAACGAAACCTATCGTGCCAGTTTAGATGAAGGCTTCACGCAATTTTTAACGCATTGGGCCATGAGCAGGTTAACGCGGGAAGTGAAACAAGCAAAAACCAAATCGCCTTGGTTTAATAAGTTTTATAAGCCTATGCCTATGTTGGATCAAACCGTAATTATGGGTTATTTAAGGGATGCCATTAATAACAATGATATGCCTTTAAATACGCATAGCGACGATTTTAATGGCGCTTTGCACCACGGCGGTGGGTATGGACATGTATATTATAAAACCGCTACCATGTTGTATAATTTGCAATATGTATTGGGCGATGATTTGTTTTTGGCTGCCATGCAACATTATTTTAACCAGTGGAAAATGGCGCATCCTTATACCGAAGATTTTAGAAATAGCATTATTCAATACACCAAGGTAGATTTAAATTGGTTTTTCGACCAGTGGTTAGAAACTACTAAAAACATGGATTACGGCATTAAAAAGGTGAAACACAAAAAGGATACTTTGCATATAGAATTAGTAAGAAAAGGCGCTATGCAAATGCCTTTAGATATTTTAATTTTAGCAGATGATTCTTCGCAAACTAAAATTACAGTACCCAATAAATATTTTGCAAAGTCGGATTTTGGTAAAGCTGCACCTGTTTGGCATGGTTGGGGATTATTAAATCCAACGTATACGCTTAGCTTGCCTTACAATAAAAAAGTGGCCAATGTAATCATAGACCCAAGCAAGCGTTTGGCAGATGTAAACATGTTAAATAACAGCTTAAAATGTCCCGTTTTATTTACCTTCGATCACCAAATTAGTAATCCTTTAGATAGACACAAATATCACCTCAAATGGCGACCAGATGTGTGGTTCAACAACTATGATGGACTTAAATTAGGCTTGCATGCCAACGGACAATACATGAAACAAAAGCATGTTTTTAGTGCCACGGTTTGGTACAATTCTGGCTGGCTGAACCAACGCAATTTACAGATGTACAACAGAGAAAATGAAGTTATGCCCATTCATTATGCTGCCAGTTACAAACACAGATTTGCTAAATTTACAGATGTATTTGCACAAAGCGCTTTATTAGATGGGCTGAACCGAAACACGCTGGGAGTGACTTGGCAGAAGGGCGCGCACGGATTTAAGATTTTTGCTAAAACCTTATACCGTACGCAAAGATATTATTTACCAGCACATCAAATGGCAGAGGTAAGTGCAGGTGCTTTGTTACCCAACTTAAGTTCGCACCACCAATTTAACAATACCTTAAATCTTGCTTACGAATATCCGTTCTCCTACGCCAAAGGCAACGCACGTTTACAGCTTAATTTAAAAACCGCATTATTAGGTTCAGACTTTAACTATTCTGGACTAGAGGCGCAATTGGTTCAGAGCCACCCTTTGGCTAAATTAGAGTTGCGCTCTCGGTTTTATGCCGCTGCCTTAACAGGAGATATTGCGCCCGAATCTCAATTGTATTTAGCAGGTGCCAACCCAGAAGAAATGTTCGAAAACAAATACCACCGCAGCGCAGGTATTTTACCGGCAGAATGGTTTAGGTACGGACAGCTAAGTAACCAATACCACGCAGCAGGCGGCTTGAACCTACGCGGATATGCGGGCTATTTGGTTCCAGTAATGGATGGGTTCAGCCAAACCTATTTGTACCGCGGAAATATGGGTGCTTCGTGTAATTTAGAGTTAGATTACGATAAGCTAATTCCGCTTAAATTGGGTAAGCTAAGCAATTACTTTAGCCTAGATGCTTACTTGTTTCTAGATGCGGGAATTTTAGCCACGCAAGCAAGTATAAACAACGAATTTACTTTGCCGCAAAGTGGCAGAAAACTCAATACAGGTTTAATGGCTTCGGCCGGACATGGTCTGGTTTTAACCATCAAACGTTTTGGCGTATTAGACGAAATTAAACCACTACAAATTAGATTGGATGTACCATTTTTCCTCAGCAACGCCGCTTTTGCTAGTCCGGAGAACCTACAAATGCGTTGGGTAATTGGAATTGGAAGAAGCTTTTAGCGCTTTTTATAGTTAGGGAAGAGAAAGAGAAGGAGAAAGAGAAAGCGAAAGAGAAAGAGAAAGAGAAAGAGAAAGAGGATAGAGTAGGAGTTGGGATTTTAGAGTAAGAGTTTTGGATTATTAATGTTGGAGGTTCTTCGCTATCGCTTTGAATGACTTGGTATTCGCTTGTTTTCAGCGCGGCCGTGGGCTTGGAGGCAGCGAAGCTGCCTC
>JAUYMZ010000325.1 GCA_030699355.1 Bacteroidota bacterium
TTAAGTATTTTTATTGAAAGTTACACCAATATTGAGTAAGTGGCGTCTATGGGTTTTTGAATGGTAGGTTTTAGCAATTCTATGTCGCTTAATAATTGCTCAAAAGCTTCAAAAGTTAATGCTTGATTGGCATCTGATAGCGCTAATTTGGGGTTAGGGTGAATTTCAACCATTAATCCATTGGCACCTGCCACTAAACTAGCTTTCGCTAATGCATTTACAAATTTTGCATCACCAGTGCCATGACTAGGGTCAGCCATAATTGGTAAATGACTTAAGGATTGAATTAATGGAATTACGCCTACATCCATTACATTTCTGCTCATGGGGTCGAAGCTTCTTATGCCTCTCTCGCACAATATTACTTTTTCGTTACCTCCACTTAGAATATAATCTGCTGCCAATAAAAATTCGTTTACATTAGCTTGCATGCCTCTTTTCAGAAGGATGGGTAAATTTATTTTACCTAATTCACCTAGCAAGTAAAAATTAGCCATGTTCCTACTGCCTATTTGAATGATATCTGTGTATTGCGCAACTTCATCTAATAAACTTAAATCCATTAGCTCCGTAACTACATTCAATTGATATGTTTTTGCGGCTTCATGTAAAAGTTTGAGTCCATCCTTTCCTAAACCTCTAAACGAATAAGGCGAGGTTCTAGGTTTATAAGCGCCTCCACGAATAAATTTGATATTATTCTTTGCCAAAAATGCAGCAGTTTCAAAAATTTGCTTTTCGTTCTCTACGCTGCAAGGACCAGCAATGATGTTTGCGAAATGTGTTCCAATTTGGATACCGTTTACTTGGAAATTGGTTTCGGTTTTATATGCATTGGAAGCAAGTTGATACGAACTAGAAATTATTTGGGTATGTGATACAAATGGAAAATTAGCTAACAATTGTTCATCCTTTAGTTTATGAACCAAACATATATTTTGGCCAGGAACTAATTGAGAATCGAAGCCCAATTGCTTTAAGTGCAATTGCATTTCTGCTATTTGCGCATGTGTAGCTGTATGTGTAAAAAATACAATCACGATTTTCTATTTAATAACCGTATAAGTTAATTTTAGTTTGAAGGTACCGTTATTTCTGCGTGTGTCAAAAATAATTCTTTGTGCCGAAACGGGGTCGTCTGCCCTAATAATTAGGTTCATACCATAATCTTTGAACCCATTTTGTTTTTTGGTTTCGTTCAAAATATTTTGAAGATGACGAACAATATTAAATCTGTAAACATTGTTGCTTAGCGTGCCTCCATAATACAATCCAGATTCTGTAAATTGGTCTTTTAAAAACACATTTCTACCAACAGAATCAGAACCAACTAAAGAAATACTTGCGGGTAAAGTATATTTATCGTTGAAAGTTCCTGGCAGGGGAGTAAATAATATTTCAGCTCCATTGAGGGCAATTCTTGGATTTGAAAGTACAGCGGTTAAATTGGGTATTTCTATCCTTAATTTGGTGCTATTTAAGGCTTGAACGTACCCCTTGTCTTGGTGTATGCCAAAAAATGGCGCTTGAATTAAACCTGAAGGAACATTGGTTTGATAATAATAGTTATAGGCTGCTTCACTGCCTCTAATACCGCCCACAATAGGGAAGGCCGCCGCTAATGAATCTTTATAATATGCCGTTAATGAGGTGTAATCAGAAGTTAATCTAATATACAGGATAGCACCTTCTCCAGTGGCAGTGGGCGTTTCGTCTACAACTACCAGACCTTTAAATGCCTCTTTAAACTTTAAATTAGTAGAGAATAATCCTTTATTTTCGCCTTCAAAAAGTAGGTTCTTAAAAGTGGTATTCATTGGAATACGCAAGTGTGGCGGTAATTTAGATTTTTGCGAACCAAGACTTATTTCTGTTGAGTCGGTAAAATTTATTTTTCCATTAAAAGAGCCCATTTCTATGCCATCTGTTTTGTATTTACGATTGGCATAATAAGAAGAATCTGTGCTCAAATCTTCGGTTAATAAATATACCTTAAACTGATGTACAGCTTCTTTATCACCATAATAATCTGGCAATACCGTTCCATCAGTTTGTCTAGCGTTTCTAAATCTTAGTTGTAAAACAACAGAATCAAGTTTGCTAGCTCCACCCCAAGAAAATGCATTACCTGGGAGGGCAAATTGCGTAATTACTGCTGCATTGTTAATGCCAAATTCAGGGTCATTAATTCTACCGAGTGCTAAGGCTGTTAGTTTGGAACTTATTATAGAATCCATTTTAACAGTATAGGCATTCAATAAGATGCTGGTGTCTAATTCTGTAGTAAATTTATTTCTTACGCTAACAAAATCTGCACCTACAGACCCTGCATCTTTTTTGCATGAACCTAATACAAGTAGTGCCCCTGCAAAAAAGAAGAATAGCTTAGTTTTGACGTTGCAACAAAGTGTCATACAAATCAATGTAGGCATCAATATTATCAGCGTTTTCAGAATGTTCTATGGTTGGTTTACCTTTTTGCTTTTTGATAAACTTTGTAACCTCTGGGTCAATTTCACTGCTCGCTTTTACCAAGGCATCTGCATGGGTAATACCAGACATATACAAATCTGAACAAGTAGCGTTTGCTAAAGATGAAACTTGTTTATTGTCTATGGTGTTTAAGCTGGCTTTTCTTCCAAACTCCTTGCCCATATTTTCATCAAATTGATTTTCAAATACACTAAAAACCACTTTAGCTAACCTAAATACAGGCTCATCTTTATAAATAGTTTTAAGATACAAAGGAATTAAACTTGTCATCCAACCTTGGCAGTGAATAATATCTGGTTGCCATCCTAGTTTTTTTACAGTTTCTATGGCACCTTTACAAAAGAAGATAGTTCTTTCGTCATTATCTCCGTAAAAGGCATTGTTTTCATCAGTATAAACAAACTTTCTATGGAAGTAATCTTCGTTGTCTAGAAAATAAACCTGCATTTTTGCCTCAGGTAAGGAGGCTACTTTGATGGTTAATGGGTTATCGTTATCGTCGATGGTAATATTAATACCACTCAACCTCACAACTTCGTGCAACCTATTACGGCGCTCATTAATACATCCAAATCTGGGCATTAATACCCTAATTTCATTGTCTTTCTCTTGAATAGCTTGGGGCAACATTCTTGCCAATTCACCTACACTACTTACTTTTAGAAAAGGAGTCATTTCAGAAGAAATGAACAGAACTCTCTTTTTTGTCATACTCACTTGGGTTAAAAAAAGTATGCAAAGTTAAGGAAATTGTTAATAAATTTCTTAATATTCGCCCCAAATCATAGTGCTAAAAGGCTATTGCATTGAAAACCAAACAATAAAGTGATTCTCATAAAAAAATCAAGCGACTTATTATCGCATATTTCCGAATTAAAGAAAGCAAATCGTATAATTGGGTTTGTTCCAACCATGGGTGCTTTGCATGATGGGCATCTTTCTCTTATTGAATCGGCAAAGCAAAAATGCGATATTGTTGTCTGTAGTATTTTTGTTAATCCTACGCAATTTAATCAGGCCAGTGATTTGGCTTCTTACCCGCGTACCCTCGAAAATGATATTCGATTACTGCTCTCTAAATCGTGTGATATTTTATTTCACCCAGAAATTGATGAGGTATATGGTAATTTGCTTGAAAAGGAGTCTTCTGAAGATTATGGTTCTTTTATTCATGTATTAGAAGGTGCCAGCAGGCCAGGGCACTTTGATGGCGTAGTTACTGTACTTAGAAAATTATTTTTGTTGGTTCAGCCAAATCAGGTGTATTTCGGACAAAAAGATTACCAACAATGTCTCGTTGTAAAAACGCTTATACAGCGAAGTTTTCAAGATATTGTTTTTAATTTATGTCCTATTGCGAGAGAAAAAGATGGCCTTGCTATGAGTAGTAGAAATGTAAGATTAAATCAATCTGAGCGTGAAGTGGCGCCAAAAATATTTGAAAGCCTTCAATTAGTTGCACAAAATTGGACTATTACTAACTGGGAGTTAGGGCTGAACCAAGCGCAAGTAAATTTACAAAAGCCTCCTTTTCAATTTGAATATTTGTGCGCTTGCGACCCAATGTCCTTGGATTCTCTTACGCATTTTCAATCGAATGCTATAATTTTAGTGGCTGTTCAATTGGGTTCAACCCGATTAATTGACAATATTTTAGTGGGCTCATAATGGGTAAACGCTTGTGTTTAATAAATAAAGTACTATTTTTGAACTATCTGCTAAACAATTTAACATAGCCAATTGGCAAATGCAAGCACAAGAGCGATTTAATAAAATTACCAAGGAAAAAATTGTCGATAAAGATTTTCGGCAAAAAATGGGTATTGTGCTCGGTGGATTGACAGAAAACCTGCATCATGGAGCGTCTGAGTTTTCTAATTTAGCGCTAGCAAAACAAAGGGCTGCCTACACCAAATGGAAGGTAGCAGAAAACTTAGATAAATACCTTGTAGATTTTGAAGGTTCTGTTATTAGAAAAGGGGGTAAAGTAATTTGGGCTTATGATGCACAAAATGCCTTGGCAGAAATTGATACCATCATTAAAAGAACCCAAGCTACAAAAATTGTTAAAAGCAATTCAGAGATAGGCAATGAAATTGGATTGGTTCAGCATTTAAGAAAAATGAATGCCAAGGTTACAGAATCTGACTTTGGAGACTATATTATAGATTTATTAGGAGATAAGCCATACCATAGTATTTTTCCTGCTTTGAGTTTATCTACAGAAGTAGTTGGTTCCATTTTAAATACCAAAATAAAAAGTGCTCTCGAAGCAAATCAAGAAGAA
>JAUYMZ010000334.1 GCA_030699355.1 Bacteroidota bacterium
GCCATTGAGTTTCAAAGAGCAAAAATTCATTTCGGGTTTGTAAATTTCTTTTAGATTGTAAACATGTTTAGAATATTATTTCTTCTGCTATTATTTTCGATTCAGGTTCAAGCGCAAGATTCAGTTGCCTTGAACCCAATAGATAGTAATGCCTTATTATTGGAAAAGCAAAATAGACCAGCCCAAAACCTATTGGATAGTTTGGCCAATCCAGCCTTATTGCGCATATATTTTTTTCCAAATGAAGCCATAACAAAGCCCTTAGAAAAAAGCGAGTCGCTCGAATCAACACGAGATTTACCTCTTTTAAAAGCCATTCAATTAAGAAATAAACCCAAAGAAACTTGGAAGTTTTGGACACTCTTATTAAATCTTTTATTCTTGGCTTTAATTCGATTAATACATATAAAAAGGTTTGATGAAATTATTCAATCAGCTTTCGATTTACAAGCAGATTTTAGTCAGTATACAGATAAGGTAGGAACTTATGTAGCCAGTCATACCGGCTTATTTATAAATTTTATCATCGCTGTTTCCTTCTTTATAAGTAATTTGTTAGCGCTCAATCATCAATTAGAAAGCAACAATTATTATGGTTTCTTTTTGCAGTTATCCTTGATATTATTTCTCCTGTATTTAGGGAAAATTACACTCAATTTATTCATCGGATATTTGTTTAAGGTAAAGCAAATGAGTTCGGTTATAATTTTTAATGCCTTGGTGTTAAACAATGTTTTAGGCGTGGCAATGGTGCTTATCAATTTGTTTTTTGTGTTCGTATCCGACCCCCAAATTGCAAATATTATTGCCAGTGTTTCTACTGTAACTATATTAATATCAGTAATATACCGACAGATAAAAAATATTATCATGATTAGTCAGTATAGTAAGTTTCAATTTATCTACATATTTTTATATCTTTGCGCCCTCGAAATATTGCCATGGTTGGTATTATTTAAGGTGTTTTTAAATAGCTGGTAGATTGAAAAAAGAAAAAATAAAAAGTATACTCATCTCTCAGCCAAGGCCTGAAAGTTTGAAATCGCCCTGGTTTGAATTGGAGAAGAAATATAAACTCAAAATGGATTTCAGGCCATTTATTATGGTTGAACCCATACAAGGAAAAGAGTTTAGACAACAAAAAGTAAACATACTTGATTATACTGCTATTATTTTAAACTCTCGAAATTCAGTCGATAATTTCTTTCGTATTTGTACCGAATTAAAGGTTGAAATACCCATCGATTTAAAATATTTTTGTGTAAACGAAAGCATAGCCAACTACCTATCTAAATACATCCAAGTTAGAAAACGCAAAATCTTTATTGGAAAAGGAACCGAAACAGAATTATTTCCCATGTTTAAGAGTCATGCTTCAGAGAAATATTTGTTTCCATGCAGTGATTGGCGCAAGCAAGACATCGAAAAATTTATGAAAAAAAGTAAGATTTCTTTCAAGGAAGCCTTCTTTTATAGAATAATTTCAAGCGATTTATCAGACCTTACCCATGTAAATTACGATATTATTGCATTTTTTAGTCCGGCTGATATTCGCTCCCTTTTTGAAAACTTTCCTGAGTTTAAACAAAACAAAACTTTGATAGCTGGTTTTGGTGCAACAACCATAAAAGCCATTGTTGACGCGGGTTTGGTGGCAAACATTCAAGCTCCAACTCCTCAAACTCCGTCGATGATAACTGCCGTAGATAAACACATCGAAGCGCACAATAAGTCGGTTTAGAAGTGTATACTTTTCTAAAATTTTTACTTAATTTTCAACAAGCTTTTATTTTTTTGTAATAATTTATATATTCGTAAAAACGTTATTGAGTTATTATAATAAAATAAATCGAATGAATAAAAGCTTTACACGAATTGTTTTTGGGGCGCTGATGCTCCTCAATATGCCATTTTCAAGGGCACAACAAGACCCACATTACAGTCAGTTTATGTATAATAAATTGAATTTTAATGCAGGTTTTGCAGGCGCAACCGATGGCAAAATTTGCGCAACGGTAATTCAAAGAACGCAATGGATGGGTTTTGGTGGAGGCGATTACGATGCAGGTAATGGAAAACTGGTAAAACGTGGTTCAGCACCAAGAAATTTAGTAGGTTCAATTAACGCGGCCCTTGGTTCAAGATTTGGTATTGGAGCTACTTTTTCAAGTGATGTAGTTGGTTTTGAAAACGTAGTTATTCCTCGTTTAGCCTTGTCTTATCGTCACCCTTTGGGCGATGGAGTGCTATCTGCTGGAGTAGGCGTAGGTATGATGCAAGTAACTATGGATGGCGATTTTAATGCCATAGACCCGGGTGATCCAAATGTACCTACTGGCAAAGAATCAGCTTCTGCATTAGATTTAGATGCAGGTTTATATTATGAAAAAAATAATTTGCTTGGTGTAATAGATGGTTTTTATGCAGGTTTTTCTGCTACACATATAAATGCCAGTAAAGTGGAACTATCCTATGATACCAAAGAAAATAATTTACACATGTATTTTGTTACGGGAGGTTCTTATCAAATAAACTCGATACTTGCACTTCAACCAAATATTTTGGTGAAAAAAGATCCGGCTAAAATTCAAGCAGATTTAAACTGCTATTTAGTATGGAATGATAAAATCAGAGGAGGTTTAACATGGCGTCCGATGGATGCAGCGGTTGTATTGTTAGCATATAATTTTACTCCAAAATTTATTGTAGGGTATAGCTACGATTTAACAACCTCTAAAATCTTAAATTATAGTTCAGGTTCGCATGAATTTATGCTACGTTACTGCTTTGGAGTTAAAATTCCACCGAGAGAAAAAATAATTAGATCTAGGTATACGCCAAGGTTTATGTAATAAATAATAATTAATTTACGTTCTAATAACAAAAATATTTTTGGTAAAACTTGCAATATTCCTAGGAATTTCTATTTTTGCCACATTACAGTCATTATATTTTAAATAACAATGAAGCAATTTAAATGGTTTTTCTTCTATTCTTTGGCGGTTATCCTAAGTGGATGCGGCTTGAGTAGCGACAGAGGGGAATTAACGGGAGTTGGCGGCAGAAGCACTTGGTTTCACCCGCAGCCATACGGTACCGTATACATTCCCTCGGGTACCATCCATGTGGGTTCAAATGAGCAGGATATTCCTAATCAAATGATTTCGCCCAACAAGCAGATTACAATTACTGCTTTTTATATGGATGAAACAGA
>JAUYMZ010000340.1 GCA_030699355.1 Bacteroidota bacterium
GGCGTTAGCCCTGACATCTTAGTAGCATAAAATGCACGTCAAGATTACCAAGAGGGGCGTTAGCCCTGACATCTTGTAACACTCAAATTTTTCATTGAAGAAATTAATATGCGCAACAATTAGATGTCAGGGCTAACGCCCCTTTTGAATGGAGGCGATGTTCCGTTTAGCTACTGAGATATCAGGGCTAACGCCCCTATAACAATGGCAAATTAAAAAAATGTCGAACACCGAATGTTGATGTTGAATAAAGCTAAAGGCTAATGGCTAAAAGCTAATGGCTGCAAACACCGCTGCTCTCAATCCCGCTAGGGATTTTATTTTGGTAGAAAAAAACACGCCCCCACCTGCCTTTTATATCCCGTAGGGATTATATTTTGCTTTAATATAAAGCCATTTATTCTTTTTTTTAGTATTTCATTATTAACTATGAAACTATCTAAAGTTTTCTGGTAGCTATCCGAATTTAAATCAATATTATATATAATACAATTGGTTGAATCTATTTTTTTAACGTATGTTTTATTATGATCACCTTCACGCCATAATAACTTTATGTAACCCTTAGAATTGGTGAAGATTTTATTATGTGATGAAGATGGTAACTAGGGGTGGCTTTTTAATATTTAAATCACTGTAAAGGATTACCATATAATTGGAGAACAAATTCAAAACAATTAAAATGAAAACATTAGAAATGGCTGTAAAAGTTAATAACACAAGGTGTTGGGATCCAAAAAGCCATTTTAGAATTGGATTAGAATAATCTCCCAAAGATATAAGCCAATAGAACTCTACAGCATGAAGTTTAACGAAAAAATAAAAGCATTACGCAAAGCTTCGGACATGAACCAACAGGAGTTGGCAGATAAGCGACAAATAAACGTTACCCACTTATCTAAAATTGAAAACGGTCATTGGTTTGCCCCTCTATTGATATTGTGCAACGATTAATGAAGGTGTTTGCCGTAAGTGCCGACAACCTTTTGAACGATAACGAAAACAGCGTGGTAGAGCTTCAAAACCACGAACTCAACGAACAGTTGATGCTCATTAACCAATTGGATGATGACGAAAAAAATGCACTGGTTAAAATCATTAACTCAATGCTTACCAAAAAAAGAATGAAGGATTTATTGGATGGTAAAGTGAAGCTATAAAAAGCAAAAGCCCGATTGCTCGGGCTTTATCTCAACTTTACATATTTTCCTTTGAGGGAGTTCTCTGAAACATATTTTAATGGTACATCCCCAGTTGCTATGCAATGATTTAAAAAATCTCTTACTATCTCTTTATCCCAACCAGCACAAGCTGCCGCTAATCCATAACGAGGGTCTGACAAACCGTCTTCTCTAATTTCATAAAAACCCCAAAATCTCTTAATCAATACAATTATTTCATCTTTTTTCGGCATCATTTTATCATATCCCAAAGCATCTAACATGCCATAACCCAAAGAATACTTGCATTCATTCATAACTTCTAATATTGGGCTAATATCTTCCAATGTATTTCTATTCAATTGAACATAAGATCTAGCCGCAAAAATTGTAATTGTGTCATATTCTTCATTCCGATTTACTATCTCTTTAATTAAAGTATTCGCACTTTTATAATGATTAACCCCAATTGCTTTAATTAGCTCAACAATAGTTTCCCAAGAATTACTTTTATTAAGTTGATTTTCAAATGCAGTCACAGTCGCATTTTCAAGATTAGGCTCAAACGATTTTTGCAATAATTTTGCTCCTTTTCTTATATCAGATACTTTTTTACTTTCAATTAGTTTGTGTATCTCGTTACTCATACTTCTCAATTAACCACTTACTATTAACATCATTTCTGTATGCACAAAATCCTTTTTCCAGTCCATCGCATAAAAGTTTAATGTCTGGAAATAGTTTCCATATCTTATCAATTGAAACTACCATTATTTTATCGTCATTGGGTTCATCTTTTCCAAAGAACTGCCACTCATCTTCAACATCTCTTAGAATTGAATATATAGGCTCTCTACCGTTAATTATTTCCGTTGTCGTTAAGCAAGCTTTCTCCATAAATTAGTTTGTCCCTTTTTTTCTATTGTTTTGTTTAGATAACACTTGAGCATTTTTACTAGAATTATCTCCACCTCTTGACTTTGCTCTTTTATGATCAATTTCTGCCTGCTTTGGATCACTACCTCCTTTTTTTCCTTTATTCAAGAAAGTACCATCTGAGTCATCTCTTAAATTTCCATTATTTGCAGATTTGTTTTTATCGAATATGGCATTTCTATGTTTTGTATTTTTGAAAGGTTTCCCTACACCAACATCTTTAGGGTCTGCTATATCTGAATAATCAACAGGTCCTTTCCAAGTTGTACCAGCACCAGTTAAAATTTCTTCAATCTTTTTATCATCAAAGCCCATTTTTGATAGACCCTTTGCAACTCCTTCTGCTCCATACTTTGATACAAAGTCTCCAATTTCTCCGCCTCCTAAGTCTCCTATAAAACCAACTGCAAAATCTTGTAATGCTTGTTCTCCAGTATAATCAGAACCTTCACTTACTGCATTTACTAAAACATCGCCTACTGCTGTTGCGGCTGCCTTACCTATTTTACCACCTGGAGTTCTCCAAGGTATTAAACCTTCTGCTGATGAACGGGCAACTTGAACCCAATTAACTTTTTCAAAAGCTTGTCCAGCTGTTTCTACTTTTGGGTCAAAGAAGTATGCTACAGCTGCCTGTGTGAGCATATCAGCAGCACCAGCAGAGCCTGCTTTTAATAATAAAGGAAGGATTGGTAATTCTCCGTCCTTATCTATATAAACTATAGGATTATCTAATGCGTACGCATAAGGTGAAATTCCTGCAATTTCATTGAATTTCGGGTCAACATTCCAACGTTTACCAGTCCTTGGGTCATAACCATAATCACCAAAACTTAAATGATTTCCAGATCCTTTAATTTCATCGTCTTTCTCGTGTCCACCAAACCCATACCTATACTCCCCACCCTGCCAACTCCTACTTGGCATTGGTGCACCAAATGCATAATAATCTGTGGCTGAAATTACTTCTGCTGCATAACTGCTGATGATGCCATCGGCGGCGCTTAGTTGGGCAAAACTTCCGGAGGCATCTAAATGGTAGGCACCGTTTTCATACTTGTAGCCGCCTCCTACCGAAAAAGCATATCGCTCATCTACCTCTATTTTGCGATCGCTTACTACCGCCAATACATTCCCTAAACCTGAACTGAGCAAAGTCGAAGTGTGGTTGATTAGCTCATAATGCCTGCTACCTTTTACATAGCTGTTCCTACGCAAATTGGTAAGCCTTCGGCCACGACCGTATTGTAAGAGCTAAATTAGTGGATTAAACTTGCTGCATAAAAAATACAATATGAATAAGCAAGAAATGCAGGAACAAATGTTTGGAATGATAGAGGC
>JAUYMZ010000342.1 GCA_030699355.1 Bacteroidota bacterium
TGAATTTGCCGTCTCCATTTAACCCAACAAGCATCACAAATGTGTTGTTCTTAGCCCATAAGGCTAAAGCACTAGGTGCACTTCCATATCTAATACCGTTATCGAGTGGTCTGGGTAGCATGGCATGGTTGTATACGAGTTTATAGGCGGTGAAAACTGGGCCTGAATTGCCAGTGGAATCAAATTCATTTATAATTCTTTTCTTTAAATCTAAAACAGTTTGCTCAAATGACTTTCCATTATGCCTATCAAACATTGTATATGGGTGTCCATATGTGCCACCTACCCAATGCTTCTTCCTGTTAAATACCTCTTTTTCCGTGCCTGGTTGAGCATTAATAATATTAATTTTTATGAATACCATAAAAATAAAAAGTGTAATGAAAAGTGGTTTTTTCATGGCGGTTAAGAATTAATTAATAAAAAGTTGCTATTGATGATTTTGTTAATGATAAAAAATAATCCATTTGACTGGTTTAAATATCCTTCATTTGTAGTATTATCATCTGGATTAGAGTATAGTATAATTAAATCTTTAAATTTTCTATTATTAATTTCAACTGAGTCCTTAAATGTATAAAAGGTTTTACGACCAATTTGCCTATCCGAGCAAGAGAATGTGTTGTCATTAAATTTAATATCTACCCTATCAGTCTCCCAAGTGTTTATCTGTTTACTATGTATTACCTCAAAATTCCCTTCCCCTTTAATAGTTTGATATTTTGCGGTAAGTTGTTGGTAGTACAAAATAGTTTCATAGTTATGACTTAAGTTAGATGCATTAAGTCTATACCACCCACTATCCACCCTAGTTTTAGCAAATACCACCGTATCGTTTTGGTTGCTTACAAAGGTTAAGGTATCAAATGCAGGGTTGGTAAAATAGGGTGTTTTGGCTAGCTGCTCGGCTGTTAGATAATAATAAATGTGCTTATCTGGTGTGCGGCCTGGCTCTGGCTTGCAGGATATAAAGTTTACTAAAACAAAAAAAGACAATAAGATATTTTTCATGGCAGTTTATTTTGGGTTGTAAATCAAATATAAGAAGAGAAAACGCTAAATCCCAAAAACGCCAAACGCTGAATGTCGAATGAAGAAGGAACAAAAAGCCAGAAGCTAGAGGCCAGCGGCTAGAAGCCAAAAATGTCGAACACCGAACACCGAATTTCGAATGAAGAATGTCAGAGCCTGAAATAAGTTGACCGTTTTGAAGACAAAACTTTAAAACAAAAAATATGGCAACAAGACAACAATTTACCTTAAGTCAAGAAGAACGTCGCA
>JAUYMZ010000347.1 GCA_030699355.1 Bacteroidota bacterium
TCTGTTCTAACTAAGTTAGCAGTAATAGTTGCCAAAGAAGGCATAGCAGCTTTTGCAGTAAAATGCGCATTAGTATAAGAGTTAGAGTTTGCGTTTGCTGCACCCCACTCATTGCTTCCATCAACAGTTAACCAAGGAGCAAAGTTAGCACCATAATAGCTAAAACGTGTACCCACTTCTGAGGTATAGTATGGATCACCAGTACCTGGGAAATTCACTTGGTATTTAATTAAATTCCACTTGGCTTTATTCTGATCCAAAACCACTTTTAAATTTTCATTACCCGGCTTACAAGGACCGCAAGTAGAAGAGGTATAGATTTCATGTAAAACCATTCTTGGCACAGTAGAATTTACCACTGTAACCATTCCTCTTGCATTGTTATTGGTTGAATCTCCATCTGCACCTGCGTTTGGATTACTTGCCCAAACATCGATGTTATAATCGCCAGGAGTATTTGTGCTAAAAGGAATGTTGTGGGTAAAATCATATGTTCCAGCACCACTACCAGCTACATTTAAACCAGATAATAACATAGATTTTACATCTCCATTAATAGCATAGTGCAATCTAAATGAACTTAAGCTTTGAGCACCATAATTGGTAATTCTTCCTTTGATGCTAATATTTTCGTTTTTCTTCTCAAATTTTGGTAAATTTAAGCTAGTAATTTCAATATCATTTTCTGGCTGAGGAGCAGGCTTAAACTTAAATACAAACATATCTGCATATGCATCATCTGCAGTGGGTGAAGACCATGCATAAGTTGGAGAACCTGGCACAGAATAACCAACGGTTCCATCTTCATTATTAGCACCAATAGTACCAGTAATGGCTGAACCAACTTGGTTTAACAATACATCAAAATGCTTACCTTCATAAATCATAATGGCAACAGATGCATAATTAGGTGATGCATTTAAAGTGGTAACAGATAACCATTGAATAACATGCACACGATTAGGAGCTGTTCCATAAGTAAATGAAACAACTTGGTCTGGAACACCAGCACCTGAGGCTACTTTAAAATCATACCAGAAAGCAAAAATTGAATTCTTTGGCGCATTGGCATTTGGTAAAGTCATGGCAGAACCTGTGTTAATGGTTTCAGCTGTGTTAAAAGTTATAAAACCATTATCACTAACCATGTATTGAGTTACTGGCTTACCAAAGAAATTCCAAGAAAATGGTAATGTTTGAACGGCAGAGAACACATTGTCCTTGGTAGGTTCAATTAATTTAACCGCATTGTTACCAGTTGCTAAAGAAAACTTGTAATTGTAGTTAGGGTCTTTTACACCCTTACTTTGAAGGGTATAATACCCTTGGGCTTGCACATTGCCTAATATTCCGAGGGCAATTGCAGCAAAAGTTAGTAATTGTTTTTTCATATTTGTTGTTGATTTTTAAAAGAATTATTTTCAGTATACTTGTGTAATTTAACTGTATCTATTTCTTTGCAAACTGAGAAAAAAAAACGAAGAATCAAAGCTGAAACGAATAATTTGTAAAAAATATTTAATTTCTATGTAATTCACACAAAACATATTAAATTCGATTAAAATTTCAATATCATGAAAACAGCAATCATCCTTTTCAGTCTATTTATATTTGGTTCAGCCCAAAGCTATGCGCAAAAAAGAGGCGAACATGATATTACAAAACCTTATGCAGATATAAAATTGGATAACGGAGAGATAGTAAATATTAAAACAGCTCCGCAACATATTGGTAAAGTAATTGGCACCATTGGAGCCGATTACATAGCCACAGAAATAAACGTTTTACCTACCCGAAGTATCAATAAGATTTCGGGCCTAACTATGGGTGTAAACTCCTTTGGCGGGCAAGAGCCCATATTTAAAGGTTTTACCGGTGGCACCGCCTATTTTATAGACGGGGTTAGGGTGCGCAGCGGTTTGGGCTTAGCCGGGTTTACGTATTAATAAATTTGGGATGTATTAGATTTTCTATTGAAAATATTTGGTCCCACTTTTCTTGGTTGATTAACTTTTTTTCTTCCACTACAATCTGGTGAATACTTTTGCCTGTACTTAAGGCTTCTCCAGCAATGCCAGAGCAAACTTCGTAACCAAAAATTGGGTTTAATTGGGTAACAATGCCAATGCTGTTCATTACCATTGCCGCACAATGAGCCTCGTTGGCCGTAATACCCAACACACATTTATCTACTAAAGATATAATGGCGTTGCCCAAATATTCGAATGATGTAAACATCGCAAATGCAATGATGGGCTCCATCACATTTAACTGTAATTGTCCGGCCTCGGCAGCCATGGTAACAGTTAAATCTTGGCCAATTACATAATAACAACTTTGATTTACTACCTCGGGAATAACAGGGTTAACTTTGCCGGGCATAATAGAACTTCCTGGCTGACGTGGTGGTAAATTTATCTCATTAAAACCTGTTCGTGGTCCGCTGCTTAATAAGCGTAAATCGTTGCAAATTTTAGAAATCATTACTGCATTTCTTTTGAGCGTTCCCATTATTTGCATATAAGCGCCGGTATCTCCGGTGGCTTCAATTAAATCTGGGGCCAATGTAACCTCAATGCCACTTTCTTTGGCCAAATATTCTACACACAATTCTGGATATGCCTCGGGAGCATTTACGCGTGTACCAATGGCCGTAGCACCCATGTTTACCTCGAGTATAAGTTTTTGTGCCTCTTGTAACCTAGTTATATCTTCGCTGATGGTGGTGGCAAAGGCATGAAATTCTTGTCCCAATGTCATAGGTACTGCATCTTGCAATTGCGTTCTACCCATTTTTAAAACATCCTTAAACTCAACACCCTTTTTACGGAATGCATCTTCTAGGTCTTTTAATATCTTGAGGTAATCGGTCATTTTCATATACAATGCCAACCTAAAAGCGGTAGGGTAAGCATCGTTGGTAGACTGCGAACAATTTACATGGTTATTGGGGTGAAGAAAATCATAATCGCCTTTCTTTTTACCCATAAACTCTAGGCCCAAATTGGCTATTACTTCATTGGCGTTCATGTTGCAAGAAGTACCAGCACCACCTTGAATTAAATCGCTCACAAATTGGTCTTGGTATTTCCCTGCAATTAATTCATCGCAACCAAAGCAAATGGCTTCGGTAATTTCCGGGGTTAAAACCCCACAATCTCTATTGGCTAAAGCAGCTGCTTTTTTTACGTAACCCAGTGCTTTTATAAACCTTTGCTCACGCGAAATAGGGATTCCAGTAATATTAAAATTTTCCTTTGCCCTATATGTTTGTATGCCGTAATATAAATGATCTGGAATATCTAATTCTCCTAAGAAATCATGCTCTTTTCTGGTTGCTGTCATGCTTTTTAAAATTTCTCAATGATAGTAATTTTTATCATTACAAAATATGGCTATCCAAGAAAAACATGAGATTCTTCACTATCGCTCAGAATGACGCGCTGCAGATATCAGAAAAGGCACTGCAAATTGGCGGCCAAGGCCGCCAATTTGCAGTGCCTTTTAGCATAAAAAAAAGTCATTTCGAGCGAAGCGAGAAACCATTTACATATGCAAAGCCCTATTGGCTGTTGCAGCCAAAGCTGCTTCTTTAACCGCTTCTGCATAAGTTGGGTGCGCATGACTCATGCGCGCAATATCTTCTGCACTGGCTCTAAACTCCATAGCCACCACGGCTTCGGCAATTAAATCAGCCACACGTGGCCCAATCATGTGAACGCCCAACACCTCATCGGTTGCTTCGTCGGCTAGGATTTTAACCAAGCCATCAATGTCCATACTGGCGCGGGCTCTTCCTAAGGCACGCATTGGGAATGAACCCACCTTATATTTGGTACCAGCTTTCTTCAATTCTTCCTCTGTGGCGCCTACACCTGCAACCTCTGGCCAAGTATATACTACACCAGGGATTAAATTGTAATTGATATGCGGTTTTTGTCCGGCCATAACCTCTGCTACAAAAACACCCTCTTCTTCAGCTTTATGTGCCAGCATAGCGCCTTTTACCACATCACCAATAGCGTATATTCCTTTTACATTTGTTTCCAAATGCGCATCGGTTTCAACTCTACCACGCTCATCCATTTTTACTCCAGCCGCTTCTAGGTTCAAACCGTTTGTATAAGCTTTTCTACCTACACTTACCAAACAATAATCGCCAGTAAAACTTACTACTTCGCCCTTTTCGTTTTCGGCAGTAACGGTTACTTCTTCTCCTGCATTGGCAGCAGATTTTACCTTGTGGTTAAAATAAAAAGTAAAGCCTAATTTTCTTAAGCTGCGTTGCAATTCTTTTCCAAGGGTTCCATCCATGGTTGGGATAATGGTATTGGTATACTCAATTACAGAAACTTTAGCACCCAAACGGGCATAAACTGAACCTAATTCTAGGCCAATTACACCACCCCCAATAATGATTAAATGTTTCGGAATTTCTTTCATATTTAAAGCCTCGGTAGAAGTTATAATGCGCTTCTTATCTACCGCTACACCTGGTATCGTGCTTGGCTTAGAGCCTGTAGCTATAATTACCTTATCGGTTTCAATTTGTTGTTCTGTTTCACCACTAATTTTAATGGTATTTTTGTTTATGAACGAACCTAAACCTTTCAACACATCAATTTTATTTTTCTTCATTAAAAAATCGATGCCATCGCACGTTATTTTTACTACACCGTTTTTGCGTTCAATCATTTGGCCAAGATTAACCTGTAAATCTTGAATATCTATGCCATGTGTTTTAAAATTATGGGCAGCATTGTGATAGTGTTCAGAGCTATCTAAAAGCGCCTTCGAAGGAATACATCCCACGTTTAAACAAGTACCACCCAAGGTATTGTACTTTTCTATTAGCGCAGTTTTAAATCCCAATTGGGCACAACGAATGGCAGCAACATATCCGCCAGGACCAGAACCAATGATTGTTACATCGTATTTCATATCAGAAAATTTTTGATGCAAATGTATGTCGAAACCAAGGAAATGAAAAAGTTTGAGCTCAATATTGCAAAGATTTCTTTATTAAAAGCCTTTCACCTAAACTTGCAGCATGAAGATTCTACCTATTTCTGTGGTAATTATATCTAAAAATGAGGAGACAAATATTGGCAGAGCCATACAGTCTGTGCTCCCTATTTGCGATGATATAATTGTGGTAGACAGTGGCAGCACAGACAATTCTATTGCCATTGCCAAGGAATTAGGAGCAAATGTTATTGAACACCCTTGGCAGGGTTATTCAAAGCAAAAAAACTTGGGTAATGCTGCTACCAAGCATAAATATATTTTTAGCATTGATGCCGACGAGGCATTCTCCCCAGAATTGCGCGAAGAGTTAACTGTACTTTTTGGTTCAGGCCAACTAAAAACGATGTACCGCGTTAATAGAATTAATCATTATTGTGGCAAACCTATTAAACATGGCGCTTGGCATCCCGATTGGCATTACAGGTTATTTGATAAAACGCAACTTCACTGGAAAGAAAACGACGATGTACATGAAAGTTTAAGCTATGATGCACATGCAAGTAAAGCCAATTTAAAGGAACATTTGTACCATTTTACCACCCAAACCGATGCGTATTACCAGCAAAAAATGGAACAATATGCACAACTTTTTGCCAGTAAAATGAGGCCTAAAAATAAAAAAGGCGGACTACTCAAAGCATTGAGCAGCGCCGCCTTTCGGTTTGTAAGGGAATATATTTTTCAAAGAGGTTTTTTAGATGGCCAAGCCGGATTAAAAATTGCCAAAGCCCATTTTATATACACCTACAAAAAATACATGTATTTAGGTTTATAAGCCCAGTAACAATTTGTTTGGATCTGCACCTTGTGTTAACAATAAAGTTGGATTTTCGAGGCATTGTTTCACCTTTACTAAGAAGCCAACCGACTCTCTACCGTCAATAATTCTATGGTCGTAGCTTAAGGCTACATACATAATTGGACGAATTACAATTTGCCCGTTTTGCACCACGGCACGCTCTACAATATTGTGCATACCTAAGATAGCAGACTGGGGCGGATTAATAATAGGCGTGCTAAGCATAGAGCCAAAAACGCCCCCATTGGTGATGGTAAAAGTTCCGCCGGTCATTTCTTCTAGGCTCAATTTATTATCGCGGGCTTTGCCAGCTAAACGCATCACTTCTGCTTCTATTTCTGCTAGGCCCATGCTTTCTGCATTTCTAATTACAGGCACTACCAAACCCTTGGGCGCACTAACTGCTATAGAAACATCGCAATAATCGTGGTAAATAATTTCTTCCCCATTTAAGTAAGCATTAACAGCCGGAAACTGCTGTAAAGCCACACAAACAGCTTTCGTAAAGAAGCTCATAAAGCCTAAATTAACACCATGAGTTTCCTTAAATTGGTTTTTAAACTGGTTGCGTAAATCCATAATTGGCTTCATATCTACTTCGTTAAAAGTAGTTAACATAGCAGTTTCATTTTTGGCAGCCAATAAACGCTTCGAAACCGTTTTGCGTAAAGAGGTCATTTTTTCTACCCTATCGTTGCGCAATTTTTGCTCGTTTTGAGTAGTTTTAAGTTCAGCCTTCAAGGCATCACTTTTTAAAATGCGGCCGTCTTTGCCTGAACCAATAACTTGTTTTGGGTCAATCCCTTTTTCGGCCAAAATCTTTTGCGCGGCTGGTCCGGCGCTACCGGTAGCATAATTGGTATGGGCAGGCGCTTCGGCAACTTTAGCCGGAGCGGCTTCTTCCTTTTTAGGAGCGGCAGCTTTAACTTCTGGCTGAACCAAGCCTTCGGGACGTGGTGCCTCTGTATTTAGTTCGGCAATTAAATCACCTACTTTAATGGTGTCACCTTCGGCGCCATGTGTAGTAAGGATACCGGCAGCTTCAGCATTTAATTCAAAAGTTGCCTTGTCACTTTCGAGCTCACAAAGCAGCTCATCCATCTCCACATAATCACCAGTTTTTTTATTCCAGCGGGCAATAGTAACCTCGCTAATAGATTCACCTACGGTAGGAACATTTATTTTAAGCATAATTTAAAGCATAAATTCGGGTGCAAATTAAGCTAATCAAGGCTGAAATTTCAAAAAATTGAAAGAAAAGAATTTTAAATTTAATTTGCTAGTACTGTAGAATTTTCTTTCTTTTGAATACTTAAATACATTAAACCCCTTTTTTTATGAAAAAACACATACGCTTACTTATTTTATGTTTCACCACACTTTCTTTTGCATTGAAAGCTCAAAGTCCGCTCCCGTCCGCTGCTCCCGTCACGCCAGCCGTTGAAGAGAGCAAATCTGGCTTCGGAATTGGGATTAAAGGTGGTACCAATGGATTTGGTTTAGAAATTTCAAAAGGCTTAAACAAAAAAAACACGATTGCAGCAAGAGCTTTCGGCGTTACTAGCCCAACTTTTAATCTTACTAACTACGAATATCTATTCGACTCAACTACCTTGCTAGTAAATGCCAGTTTAAAATTAGGGGCAGTTGGATTACTTTTTGATTTTCATCCTTTTGGAAATGCTTTTAAAATTACAATTGGTGGAACCTACCTATTATATGACATTTCTGCCACTGCCAACGTAAGAGATTCTGTAAAGCAAAATAAAGTGGTTTTAAGTCCGAAAGAATTTGGCGATATTAAAGTTGGATTGGTGCCGCAAGGTTTTGCTCCATACATTGGTATTGGGTTTGGAAGAGCTATACCTAACAAACGTGTTGGCTTTGGTTTTGATTTGGGAACTTATTACATGAATACACCAGAGTTATCTTTTAAAACTACTGGACTGATAGAACCAACTTCGGCAGAAGAGCCAAAGTTGCAAGAAAACATCAAAGACTATGTTTGGCTACCACAATTAACTTTTAACTTAACTATTAAACTCAGTAAATAAAGAATATGAAACACTTATTTAATAAAAATAGACTCGTTGCCATTTTATCATTACTCCTTTTGGTAGGCAGTTTTTACACTTGTAAAAATCCATTAGAGAATTTCAACATCACCATAAATTCAAATATTTCTGGCACCACGGTATCTCTGATGGTTACCAATGCCAATCCACAATCTGCAGAGCAAACACCCCCTAATTTAAAACTTAAAATAGAAGGTAAAGATGCTAGTAAAATATACGAAATTAGTGGTACAGATAATTTTGTTCCACAACAAGGCGCCATTGATTTAATTGTAAACCCAACTGTTGTCCCAACAAGCTCCAACCCTATCGAGTTTACAGTGGTGGCTTCGGCTCCTGGTTATATGGATGTAAATTATGCCATTTCTATTGGCGATACTGGCAACTACAACTATGGAATTACCATGGTTAAATTAAATGATGCTCCGGCTGGTGTGAGTGCTATGGTAAGTAACCTAAACTTAGGTACAGATGGAAAAGTAACCACTACGCAAACTTTAGAAACACCAAGTTCTCCAAATAAATCTGAAAATGTAAAATTATCTATACCAGCTGGAACAATTATGTTAGATGCAGAGGGTAACCCTGTAACAGGTAGTGTTCAATTAGCAATGGCACACCATGATAATAGAACAATTGAATCTATTACCAGCTTTCCGGGTGGCTTATTTGCACCAGATGTATTCGACAAAGATGGCAAACCTATGGACCCCGTTTCATTTGAAACATTGGGTTTGGTAAATATCGAAATTGGCAATGCTACCCAAAAAGTTAAAAGCTTTAGCCAGCCAATTATTGCCACCGTAGAATTAAACACAAGTAGTATAAACCCGCTTACCAATATTGCCATCAAAGAAGGTGACAGTGTTCCTATTTGGAGCAGAGATCAAACAACGGGCGCATGGACTTTAGAAGGCTATCAATTTATAACCAAAGACCCTACTACCAATAAATTAGTGGTAGATATGCGTGTAAGTCACTTATCTCCATGGAATATCGATTGGTTTTGGTGGTCGTGGTGGTCGTGGCGCCCTTGGCCAGTTTGTAACCAACCGCGTGTTACCATTAATTCAAATATTAGCAACAGAATTTACTACGAACTAGTAAACGATTGGGGCGGTTGGGTAGATTGGGGTTATAGAACCCTTAGAGCTGGTAGCAATGTATTAACCTTTAATGCACAACAAGGAAGAAATGCGCGTTTAAGAGTATACAATGGAGCCAATTGGTGGTCGAGAGGTTCTCTAATAACTCAAACAAACTTATTCTCTCTTTGTGGTGGTTCAGCCAATATCAATGTTAATTTCCCGGTTCCCGTTACGGTTGATATTCAAGTTGCTGGTAATTGTCCAAACAATAGAGTTATTAAACCTAGCTTAAGTATTTACTTCAAAAACAATGGCTGGTGGGAATACTTAGGATACATGCAAAATGGAAGATTAGTAACCACTAAATTTGAATTAGGAAAAACATATACCTTTGGTGCCAACTACAACGGGAAATGGTATGAATATACTCGTTTAGTAGACAAAACCAATTACAACGAAGTAATGCAGTTTAGCGGTAGCGAAGGCGTTTGTAAATAATCAAAAATATTCGTTTCATAAAAAAAGCTGTCTCTGATAAACGGAGACAGCTTTTTTTTTATTTCTTCACCAAATGACTCAAATCACTCAGTGCATTCATAAAATAAATATAGGCATCGTAGGGGGCTTCGTATGGACTAAAATACTTGTGTACATCGCCATCTGCCCAAAATTTAGTGCACATATAATAAAAGTGGTCACTGGTAAGCATTTTCTTCCAAGTTTCAATCCAATCTGCATTGCCACTTGCATATATGGCAGGGGCTAAAGTATAGATTTTGGCAATGGCTTCATCTTGCATGGGGTTTCCCAGCCAGGCAGATAAATCCCTTTCGGTATCGGCCCAAGAAGTTAAATCATGGCAATCGTACACATCTCTCACAGGGTAGGCATCAGCAGTTTCAGAAACAGTTTTAAAACTAAAATCAGGATGGTTTAATACAAACGAAGGCAAATAGCGCATAAACTCAAAAATACCACTTTGCGCCCATTGGTGTTCGCCAAAAGTTTCATAATCCATAAATAGGTTTATGGTATCTCCTTGCCCTGCTACCCCATGTAACCAAGAGGCAAAGGTATCGGCATGCAATGGAAATTCACTCCATTGGCTATCAGAAAAACGGAAAGCAATATCATCGCTTAAACGATAATTTTTCAACAAAGATTTTATCCTATTGCAATTTGGAGCTTGATATAAATAATTGGGCGTTCTGCCATTTAAAATGCGGTCTACTCCCTCACAAATAATGGCTTTATAACCCATATCTTCTATGGTTTTGGCTAAGGCATTATTGTATTGCAATTCGGTATTTCTAAATACGGTGGGCTTTTGGTTAAACAATCTTTTTATGAGATTTCCATGTTGCTCAACTTGTTTTTTAAACTCCTCTTCAGAAAAAACATAAGCCAAAGAATGATAATATGTTTCGGCTATAAATTCAACACAACCCGTTGCTGCCAGGTCTTTAAACGACTGCAACACATCCGGTCGCCAAGCCTCAAACTGCGCCAATGCAACCCCACTAATAGCATAACTAATTTTAAATTTCCCCTCATGTTTTCGAATCAATTCCAACATCAATTGATTGCTTGGTAAATAACATTTTTCAGAAACTTTATCCAACACAGCTCTATTTTTGGCATCATCAAAATAGTTATGGTCTGAACCAATATCAAAAAAAGTATATTCTTTTAATCGATAGGGCTGGTGTACTTGAAAATAAAAACAAACTGATGGCATGGTAATTAGTTTAATGTGTTAAAGTAAATGGTCGATAGTCAATAGTCCATAGTCGATAGTCCATAGACCTTAGTACGGTTCCTTCGAAATTCAAAATTCGGCGTTCGATGTTCGTCATTTTCTCAATAGTTAAATTAAATATTCAGGATTAGAATTTCGGATTTAGAATTTCGGATTTAGAATTTAGAATTTAGAATTTAGAATTTATCCCCTCATATACCTCCATTACTTTTTTGGCGCAATTTTCCCAAGTAATGGATTGTAGGCTATGTTTATTGGCATTTACAACACTGGCTCTTAATCCATCTCCTTGGAGGGCAGCAATAATATATTCGGCAAATTTATCTACATCATAATAATCAACAATGAGCGAACCCGTTAAAACCTCTGCCACGCCACTGGTTTTAGAAATAATGGTTGGTATATCATATTGAACCGCCTCCACAGCGCTTAAACCAAAAGGTTCGCTTACGCTAGGCATGCAATATACATCTGCAATGGCGAGGAGTTGGTTCAGCTTAGATTTATCCAAAAAATCTGTAAAGAAAAACCTATCACCCAAATGGTAAGCGGCTGTTCGTTCTATCATGGGCCTTAATAAATCGCCACTTCCAGCTAAAACAAAACGAACATTAGGCAAAACGTCTAATACTTTTTTGGCAGCTTCCACAAAATATTCAGGGCCTTTTTGCATGGTAACCCTGCCAAAAAAAATAACATATTTATCATGAGTAGGTTTTTCTTTTTTATACGGATGAACCCAATCAATACCATTATGAACAGGCATTATTTTAGCAGGATTTATGCCATAATGTTGGGCACAAACATTGCCGGTATACCTACTTACAGGAATAATTCTATCAGCCAATTCCATAGCTTTCTTTTCTAAATCGTAAACCCAATTTCTACTATTGGCCCCTGCCCTATCGTATTCTGTGCTGTGAATGTGCAATACCATTGGTTTTCCAGTTTTACGCTTAAGCTCCATAGCAGGTAAAAAAGTCATCCAATCGTGCGCATGTATTACATCAAATTGTTTACTTAAACAGTATTGAACCGATATTCTGGCAAACTCAATAACCTTACTTATTACATTTCCACCGTATAAAATATCAATCTCAAAAGGTTTAACTTCGCTGTGATACACATCATAAAATTTCTGGTCCACAAACTCATCCGATTGCACCTGTGTATATGATTTTAAAGGAGCTTCTGTAGCTGCATTTCCTTTCATTTTAAAGGCAATGTTTTGATTAAATAACAGACCCAACTCTTGTGCCGTAAGTCTATTTAAACCCACCAATTCAATATTAGGAATGTTAAAATTTGGCACATTTTTAGGAATAATCATTAGCACATCTGCCAATGGAGCCATCGCTTTACAAAGACCCAAAGTAGCCACCCCTAATCCGCCCGAAATAACAGGCGGAAACTCCCAACCAAACATTAAAATTCGCTTCCTATTATTTTCCATCATTACCCATGGCAATATACAAATTGAGTAGCAATTTATTTCTTTTAAGTAAATAGAATATTTTTATTTTTTATTTCTCAGATTCTGTAGATTGCAATCCCATTCAGGCAAACTACTGAGTTATAAAAAATCATTTTATGCAAATAAGCGAATCTATATCCAAGTATTCGAGTAAGTATTATCCTGGCAAGGTTGATAGCTATAAAAAAGAAGGTAATTTCTTTTATTTTTATACAGAAGATACCATTCTAGAAATTAAGTTAAATACCGATTCTATCTTTAGGTTCAGGTACGCTGCTGATGGCTTTTTTCAAAAAGACTTTTCATATGCCCTGAACCAATCATTCAAAATACAGCTCATTTCCATAGAATTTAGGGAAGAAAAAACTTTTTACGAAATTGAAACCACCAAGGTAATTTGTAAAATTAGTAAAAAGAATTTAGCCATAACCTTAATGGACAAAAACCGCGAGGTAATTTTAGAAGATGAGGTTGGTTTTCATTGGCAGCATTATTTGCTAAAAGGAGGAAAAATTAATTACTGTAGTAAAAAAATTCAACCAGATGAAGCATTCTACGGCATGGGCGATAAACCCACCGAACTAAATGTACGTGGCAAATATTTTGAAAACTATGGAACTGATGTGTATGGATACGGAAAAAATTCTGACCCCTTATACAAAAATATTCCATTTTACATGGGCCTCCACAATGGCGGTAAACAAGGATATGGGGTGTTTTTTGATAATACCTTTAGAACCATTTTTGATTTTGGAAAAGAGAAAAACGACGTTTGCAGCTTTTGGTCGCGCGGGGGCGAAATGAACTACTACTTTATTTATGGCCCGCAATTAACCAGTGTGGTAGAACAATATGCCATGCTTACTGGAACCCACGAACTGCCGCCCCTTTGGGCATTAGGTTACCACCAATGCAAATGGAGTTATTACCCAGAAAGCAAGGTGAGAGAAATTACCGAAGAATTTAGAAAGCGTAAAATACCCTGCGATGTTATTTATCTTGATATAGATTATATGGAAGGTTTTAGGTGCTTTACTTGGAACAAAACCCATTTCCCTGAACCCAAAAAACTACTCGATGATTTAGCAGCTGATGGTTTTAAAACGGTAGTTATTATTGACCCTGGAATTAAGATTGATAAAGATTACGAAGTTTGGAAACAGGGCATCCAAAACGATTATTTCTGCAAACGAGCAGATGGCACTTTAATGGAAGGAGATGTGTGGCCAGGCAAATGCCATTTCCCAGATTATACCGACCCAAAAGTACGCGAATGGTGGAGTACCTTGTTTAAAGAATTGGTAGATACCGGCGTAAAGGGCGTTTGGAACGACATGAATGAACCTGCGGTATTTGAGATTGGAACATTCCCAGAAGATGTACGCCACGATTACGATGGAAACCCATGCAGCCACCGCAAAGGCCATAATGTGTATGGTATGCAAATGGCTCGGGCAACCTACCACGGACTAAGAAAGTTTATGATGCCTAATAGGCCGTTTGTTATTACCCGTTCTGGCTATAGCGGTTTGCAGCGTTATTCCAGTGTATGGACAGGCGACAACTCTGCTACTTGGGAACATTTGTGGATAGCCAATATCCAATGTCAGCGACTGGCCGTATCTGGAATTTCTTTTGCAGGAAGCGATGTGGGCGGTTTTATTGGCGAGCCAGATGGCGAACTGTATGTAAGGTGGATGCAATTGGCCACCTTCCACACTTTTTTTAGAACCCATAGTGCTGGCAACGAAACTAATTTTAACCAAGAACCTTGGAGTTTTGGATCGAAAAATGAGTTTATCATCAAAAAGTTCTTACACCTAAGATACCAATTATTGCCTTATATTTATACTGCCTTTTGGCAACATACTACCTACGGAACGCCCATTATACGTCCGCTTGTTTATTTGGATCAAACCGACCCAGAAACTTGGAACAGAATGGATGAGTTTGCCTTTGGCGACCACCTTTTAATTTGCCCTGTATTAAACCCACATACCTCAGAAAGAATTGTGTATTTGCCCAAAGGCCGTTGGTACCATATTTGGAACAACCATGAATACAAAGGAGGTAAAGAGTATAACGTTACCTGCCCCATAGACAGAATTCCGGTATTTGTGCGTGCTGGTGCGGTTATTCCTCATTTTCCAAAAATGCAATATGTTGGCGAAATGGAAGTAACCGAGCTTACTTTAAATGTTTATTACACCAAAGAAAACAATGTATTGAGCATTGTGTATGAAGATGCCGGCGACAATTATGGCTATCGCTCGGGCATTTTTAATCACCACCGTTTTTATGTAAGTGGCAATGCAAAAAATTTAATCCTGAGCCAAATTTTGGAAGAAGGAAATTATGAGAGCACCTATAAAAATTACAAAATTATTATTCATGGGGTACCTTTTGAGTGCAAAGAAGTGGTAATTGATGGAAAAACAATGCCGCTTACTGATAGAAATTTTGTGGTAGTAACTGTGAAGTTTAAAACAGAGAAAAACTTTAAACGACTTATTTTAAGATAGTTTTACTTACTTATACTGCAAACGCGTGAGGGCTTTTTGCTCCACGCGTTTGTATATTAAATCTGCCAAACTGGGCGCAATTACGGTAGCATCGCTGCCAGCAAATAAGGCTTTTACCTTTTGCTCATTTACATCTATTCTGTACAAGATATTCCATAATTTTTCTAAATCATGTAATAAAAGCTGAACCAAAACTGATGTTAACGCAGCTTTTATTTCGGCCTCATTGCTACCTTTTATGCCCTCAAAATCTTTGGCTAAAAGGTCGTGGGTTATCACAATTACCTGCTTTCCAGTTTCCATTTTTTTCTTTCAAAGATACATGCGGATTCCCATTTAGTGAACCTCGTTTAAAAATCTTTGACATAAGAAAAATTTATCATTTAAAACAAGTAAAAATCAGAAAGAATCGATTAATTTGCAGCAATTTTTAATAAGTAACTTTTGGTTCAACCCAAAATACTTGCTGAAAATGGGTTTTTAATATAAAAAACATAAAATATGGTATTTGATTTAGAAATGATTAAGGCGGTTTATAGCCGCATGGGAGAGCGCATTGAGGCGGCTCGGAAAGTGGTAAACAAACCTTTAACCTTGGCCGAAAAAATTCTATACAGCCACCTTACCGAAGGCAATGCTTCGCAGGCCTACGAAAGAGGCAACAGCTACGTAGATTTTGGTCCGGATAGGGTTGCTATGCAAGACGCAACTGCACAAATGGCATTGCTCCAATTTATGCAAGCTGGCAGACCCAAAGTGGCCGTTCCTTCTACCGTTCATTGCGACCATTTAATTACAGCCAAAGTGGGCGCCGAACAAGATTTAGCACATGCCAATAAAGAAAGTAAAGAAGTTTATGATTTCTTGGCATCTGTTTCTAATAAATATGGCATTGGTTTTTGGAAACCAGGTGCCGGTATTATTCACCAAGTGGTATTAGAAAATTATGCCTTCCCGGGTGGTATGATGATAGGTACCGATTCGCATACCGTGAATGCAGGTGGCTTAGGCATGCTAGCCATTGGCGTGGGTGGTGCAGATGCTTGTGATGTAATGGCAGGTTTACCATGGGAACTTAAATTTCCTAAATTAATTGGCGTTAAATTAACCGGTAAATTAAACGGTTGGACAGCCCCTAAAGATGTAATTTTAAAGGTTGCTGGTATACTCACTGTAAAAGGTGGAACGGGTGCCATTGTAGAATATTTTGGCGATGGAGCCACCAGCATGAGTTGTACCGGAAAGGGTACCATCTGTAATATGGGTGCCGAAATTGGTGCTACTACTTCTACCTTTGGATACGATGAAAGCATGGAAAGATACTTACGTGCAACCGGAAGAAACGAAGTAGCTGATTTAGCCAATGGCATTAAAGCACATTTAACCGGCGACCCAGAAGTTTATGCCAATCCAACCGCTTACTTCGACCAAGTAATTGAGATTAATTTAGACGAGTTAACCCCGCATTTAAACGGACCATTTACACCAGATTTGGCTACTCCGGTTTCAGAAATGAAAGACGCTGCTGCTAAAAACGGTTGGCCTTTAAAAGTAGAATGGGGATTAATTGGTTCATGTACCAACTCATCGTATGAAGATTTATCGAGAGCCGCCTCTATTGCCCGCCAAGCCATTGAGAAAGGCTTGAGCACCAAAGCAGAATTTGGAATTAACCCAGGTTCTGAACAAGTGAGATTTACCGCTGATAGAGATGGTTTGTTAAAAACCTTCACCGATTTAAATGCCAGTATCTTTACCAATGCCTGCGGACCATGTATTGGTATGTGGGATAGGGTTGGTGCAGAAAAAGCAGAGAAAAATACAATTGTGCATTCGTTTAATAGAAACTTTGCTAAACGTGCAGATGGCAATCCAAATACATACGCGTTTGTTGCTTCGCCAGAAATGGTTGCGGCCATTGCCATTGCCGGAGATTTATCGTTTAACCCAATTACAGATACTTTAATTAATAACAAAGGCGAAGCGGTAAAATTAGACGCTCCTGTGGGAGATGAATTGCCAATAAAAGGTTTTGATGTAGAAGACGCAGGATATATTGAACCCGCAGCAGATGGCTCACAAGTAAATGTGGCTGTTTCTCCAACTTCAGATAGGTTACAATTATTAGATCCTTTTGCGGCTTGGGAAGGAACGGATTTAGCAGGCTTAAAACTTTTAATTAAGGCTAAAGGCAAATGTACAACCGACCATATTTCTATGGCCGGACCATGGTTAAAATACCGTGGCCATTTAGATAATATTTCGAACAACATGTTAATTGGTGCCGTGAACTATTTTAACGAGAAAACCGACAGTGTAAAGAATCAATTAACTGGCGAATACCAATCAGTGCCAAAAGTACAACGTGCTTATAAAGCACAAGGAATTGGTTCTATTGTAGTAGGTGATGAAAACTATGGAGAAGGTTCTTCAAGAGAGCATGCAGCCATGGAACCTCGTCATTTAGGTGTTCGTGCCGTTTTGGTTAAATCATTTGCTAGGATTCACGAAACCAACCTTAAAAAGCAAGGTATGTTGGCCTTAACTTTTACAGATAAAAGTGATTATGATAAGTTCTTGGAAGACGACCAAATAGACATTATTGGTTTAACAGAATTTGCACCAGGAAAACCATTAACCTTAAAGTTAACCCATAAAGATGGTAGTTCAGAAAACATTCAAGTAAACCACACCTATAATGCACAGCAAATAGAATGGTTTAAAGCCGGTGGTGCTTTAAATATCATTCGCAAGCAAGTTGCAGGGTAAATAATTGAAGTCAATAAAAAAGCCCCACACCTATTTGGTGCGGGGCTTTTTTATTTAGAAAGGTTCAAAGTTTTTACTTCAAAACAACCTCGCCTTTGCTAACCTTTTCGGCAAGTACCAACGCCTCATATGCATTTACAATGGCGCCTGTTACGGATATATCGCTTAGTTTAGCTTTGGTTTTAGTGCCCGGAATGATGATTTTCTCTTTGCAAGGAATGGCACTTTTTAAAATAATTTGTTTGGTTTGACTGGCCGTTAAATTAGGGTAGTTTTGACGAACCAAAGCCGCTACACCAGCCACCACCGGAGAAGCCATACTGGTACCATCAAATTCTTTGTATTCGCTACCAGGCACTGTTGAATTGATAGCCACACCCGGAGCAAAAACCTCTACTTCTGCCTTACCATAATTAGAAAAAGTAGCTACCCTACCCTTTTTCCCTTTTTGCCAGCCCGAAGCACCCACTTCTATCCAATTGGGAGCAGAGGTGCTAGAACCAATAAACTTAGGCGAAGGAAAAAACCTGTTGGTAGCCAAATTCTCCGACTCGTTGCCAGCTGCATGCACCAGCAATACATCTTTGCTCAAGGCATAATTTACGGCCTCATCTACAACTTGCTTGTTTGGCGATAACTTTTTACCAAAACTCATATTAATAACTTTGGCACCGTGGTCTACAGCATACCTAATAGCATTCGCAATATCCTTATCGCGCTCATCGCCATTTGGCACTACGCGTAAAGTCATAATGCGGGCTTCGCCACAAATACCTTTAATCCCTAAATTATTGTTGCGTTCGGCTGCAATAATTCCTGCCACGTGGGTGCCATGTTCTGTATTGGGGGCCTCTACTTGGTTGTTGCCATATACACGCTCATTCACATTAGCGTAGTTATCTCCCACCAAATGCCTTGGGTCAAAATCCATATTTAAATTATACTCCACCATGGTTTTTAATTGCTTTTCAGCATCGCTAAATTGGGTCATAACAGGAGATTTTTCCATACCACCCGTTTTAACAATATATTTAGCAATCATTAAAATACCTTTTTCTTGCTTTTCAGTTACTTTAATCGCATTCATTTGCTCCTCAGTTGGGTTCTTAGTTCCCGTTCTTTCAATCATTTTTTCTATCATAGAAACAATGAATTTAAATTGCTGATATTGCCCGTTAAGCTCACTATAGTTTTTATCGTACAAATCGCGGGCAGTTAAATACATCTCTCGCTCATCATCACTTTTAAAAGTAGGTAATTCACCCTCTTTTAAGCCCAAGCCTTTATAGGCAGCCAAAACACGCACGTATTCATAAGTATCTTCTTTTACATTACCGCTTGGTCCGCCAATAAAATTCCAGCCAAACACATCATCTACATAGCCATTTTTATCGTCGTCTATTCCATTTCCAGCTACTTCTTTCTCGTTTACCCACAAAATATTTTTTAAATCTTCGTGGTTAACATCAGTACCAGCATCAATTACGGCTACTACAATTTTATCTTTATTTTTGCCAATAGGCAATTCTTTATAGGCGCGTTCTGTGCTTACTCCCCACACTTTATCTTGCTTTAAATCTAGGTTGAACCAATTATCTGGCGCTTTTTTTTGCGCAAACAATTGAAAAGAAGTGGCTAGCGCTAAGGCTAAAACTGGAATTAATCTCATTTGTTAGGTTAGTTTTAAAGTCACAATTATATTTGATGTTTTTCTCATACCCTAAAAAAATATTCCAATGGTAGAAATAAAGGATAAACAGCCAATTTTGCCTAAGCAAGATTCGTTTCAAAAAATATACTGGCTACTTTTAGCCTTCCTGCTTATTCAAATGGCTATTTATTACGTTATAAGTATTCAATTGCAATGAGCGCATTAGATTGGTTTGTACTTATTTTTTCGTTGGTTGGCATAGCCGCATACGGTATGTACAAAAGCAGAGGAGCCACTAATATAGAAAACTATTTAAAAGGCGACCACAGCATTCCGTGGTATATGGTTGGCCTTTCTATTATGGCTACACAAGCAAGTGCCATTACGTTTTTGTCGGCTCCCGGACAAGCCTACACAGACGGAATGCGCTTTGTACAATATTATTTTGGCTTACCCATAGCCATGATTGTGATTAGCATCTTTTTTATCCCCATTTATAATAGGCTCAATGTATTTACAGCTTATGAGTTTTTAGAGAATCGGTTCGACCAAAAGACCCGTGTTTTTACTTCTTTGTTGTTTTTAACCCAACGCGGTTTGGCATCTGGTTTAACCCTTTACGCGCCCAGTTTAATTTTATCTGCGCTCTTGGGTTGGAATATTTACTATACCAATTTATTTATTGGCGGTATTGTTATACTCTATACAGTAGCAGGCGGTTCTAAGGCGGTAAGCTATACACACCTACAACAAATGACCATCATTTTTATTGGGATGTTTATAGCAGGTTACATGATTGTACATCTTTTACCCGAAGAAATTGGATTTACAGATGCCATAAAAATGGGTGGAAAAATGGGCAAAATGAATATCATAGACCTTAGTTTCGACCTCAACAATAAATACAATATTTGGAGCGGATTAATTGGTGGCTTTTTCTTGGCACTCTCCTACTTTGGCACCGACCAATCGCAGGTTTCGAGGTATATTAGCGCCAAAGATTTAAGGCAAAGTAGAATGGGTTTATTAATGAATGGATTTATTAAAGTGCCTATGCAATTTTTTATTTTGTTGCTGGGCGTATTGCTATTTGTATTCTACCAATTTAAACCAGCGCCTTTGTTTTTTAACAACAACGAAACAGAAAAACTCGAAGCCAGTAACTATAATCCAGCTTGGCAAAAAATAAAAGGGGCGCACGAAGCCCTGCAAGAAGACCGCAAAACTGCCGCATTTGGTCTGAACCAAAGCATTCAAACAGGCAATGAAACGGCCATCAAAGAACACCAAAACTATTTGGTTCAAAGCGAAAAGGAATTATTGGCGCTAAAAAAACAAGCCACCGATTTAATGAAACAAAACGACCCCAAAGCAGAAACCAATGATACCAATTATATCTTTTTAAGGTATGTAATAGATTATTTACCACACGGACTCATTGGCTTGTTAATAGCAGTGATATTTGCGGCCTCTATGCAAAGTAAATCGGCCGAATTAAATGCCTTAGCATCCTGCACCATTGTAGATATTTATAAACGCAGCTTTAAAAAAGAAGCCAGCGATGCCCACTACTTAAGTGCCTCAAAATGGACCACCGCTTTATGGGGAGTTTATGCCATTGGCGTAGCTATGTTTGCCAACAAACTAGGCAGTTTAATTGAGGCGGTAAACGTGCTTGGGTCTTTGTTTTACGGAACCATTTTAGGTATATTCTTAGTGGCTTTTATGTTTAAAAAACTAACAGGAAGCAGTACCTTTTACGCTGCCATTGTTACAGAAGCAATTGTTCTTTTTATGTACTTTTTTACAGATATCAGCTTCCTTTGGTTCAACCTATTTGGCAGTGTTTTAGTAATAGTCTTTAGCTTTTTAATAAATGGTTTTCAAGGGAATAAAAACAGTAATATTGTTTAAAAACTATTTAGTTTGAACCAAAAAAAACAATCGAACTGATTACCATCTGTACAATTAAATTTTGGTGTGATTTGTGATAGCTGCATTATGAAATAATAACAGCTAATCATCGGTACCAAAGTAGATATGAGAAAAAAATACACGATTCT
>JAUYMZ010000349.1 GCA_030699355.1 Bacteroidota bacterium
CGGCGTATGGGAGAAGTAAAATGGGTATAATGCTCAAAAGCCAATCCGTAATGCATAGATTTTTTACAACCATAATAGGCTTTACTCATGGTGCGTATGGCCTGACTCTGAATTAAATTTTGTTCAGGTTTACCTTCCACTTCTTCTAACAAATGATTAAAAGATTGTGAAATACTTTGCTGACTTTGCGTTAAAATTTTATGTCCCCAACGGGCGGCAAAAATATTAAACATCCTAATTTTATCTTCGTTGGGCTCTTCATGTATGCGATACACAAAGGTTTTCTTTTTATCGCCCTTGCCCAAACTGCTTGCATATTCTGCTACCTTTCTATTGGCAAGCAACATAAATTCTTCAATTAACTTATGTGCATCTTTTCTTATTTTAACATATAAATCTATGGGTTTAAAATGCTCATCCAGTTTAAACTTCACCTCTTGGGTTTCAAAACTAATGGCACCTTTTTTAAACCTTTTTTCCTTTAAAATCTTGGCCAATTCATTCAAGATATTGAGTTCTTCAAACAAATCTCCTGTTTTGGTTTCTAGTCGTTCTTGCGCCTCCTCGTAGGAGAATCTTCGTTTAGAATGAATAATTGTTTTACCAAACCAAGTTTGTAAAACCTCTGCTTTGGCATTCATTTCTACCACCACTGCAAAGGTAAGTTTATCTTCATTGGGGCGAAGCGAACACACGCCATTACTCAATTTTTCTGGCAACATGGGAATGGTTCTATCAACCAAATATACCGATGTAGCACGGCGCAAAGCCTCCTCATCTAGCTTGCTATTTTCTGGAATATAATAACTCACATCGGCAATGTGTATACCTATTTCATAGTTACCATTAGGCAGCAGCTTAAACGACAAAGCATCATCAAAATCTTTGGCATCTTCGGGGTCGATGGTAAACGTTAAGGTATCTCTAAAATCCTTGCGTTTTTTAATTTCGGCAGCAGGAATTTTCAAAGAAATTTTGTCAGCCTCTTTTTCTACCTCCTCCGGAAAACGATTAGCAAAACCATACTCAATCACAATGGCATTCATTTCAGTTTCGTGATCACCAGGTCTTCCCAACACCTCCACTATTTCTCCAAAAGGATTTTCCTCCTCGGCTGTCCAATCCGTAATGCGCGCAATGGCTTTATCTCCCTGTTTGGCTGAACCAATTTTTTCTTTGGGAATGAAAATATTGATATGTGTTTTTTTGTCATCTGGAATCAAAAATGCATAATTGTAATGCACTTGAATGGTTCCTACAAAAAGTGCTTTGGCCCTTTCAATTACCTCCACAATTTCGCCTGTAGGTTTTCCATTAATTTCGTGCGCAAATAGGCTTACTTTAACCGTATCTCCGTTGAGTGCGGTATTTTTAAAATTGGCTCCAATAAAGATATCATCGCCACCCTCTTCAGGAGTTACGTAGGCAGAGCCTTGCTGCGTAATATCTACTTTACCCATTATAAACTGATGTACAAATAAAGTTACATACCTGCCTGCATCAATTTCTTCGATAAGGTTTTCTTTGGCCAATTGTTTCATTACCAAAAGTACCTCATTTTTACCCTCTGTACTATCAATATCTAAGCGTTTGGCAACTTGTTTATAGTTTAATATTTTTCTACCGGCTTCGCTAAAAACACGTTGAACCTGCTTCTTTAATTTATCGTTTGATTTCTTAGCCATTTCAGTCTCATTCTTTTGTTGCAATCTACCAAAAAACTAACACAAATTCACGTATAATTATGCGCAGCCTTGGTTCAGACCAAACTATTTGCATTTTTCTATAAATTCTTGCGGCACGGCCACTGTTTTACGTAGATGATAATCAAAACAAACCATCCCTGTTTTGGCCTCACAAACGAGGCTATTGTCTGCCTTGCTGAACCGATACAATAAATCGAAACTGCGCACACCAAAATCGGCAGCACAAACCTCAATGCGCAGCACATCTCCATAAAAACATTCTTGTTTGTAAACAATGGCCGTATCGCCCATAATAACTCCTACACCCGCCAAGTTTTTTTCTGAGTACCCAAACTGTGCTAAAAACTGCATACGCGCCTCTTGCATCATTTCTAGGTATACATGATTGGCCAAATGATTGCCATAATTTAAATCTGAAATACGCACCGGAATTAGGGTGCTAAATGCTATTTGGGCGGGAATTTCTAATTTTATACGAGCCATATTGGGAGTTTTAGTGAAGCAAAATTACATCTGACTTGCCACAATATTTCCAAAAAAATTGTACACTTTTCAAAAAATGTCAATAATTAAAAAGTTCTATTACTTAATTTTTTCTAAATTGCCTTCATGAATCAATTAAAAACATGGCTATTTATTTGTACTTTTTTATTGGCCTTTCAGGGTCAATCTCAAAGTGTACAAATAATTGATTCTACCCTAATTTCTAACCTAACTGGATCTTGCATTTCCTGCATTTCTTTTAGAGGAATGTCTGTACCCAACAATAAGGTGGTATGGATAAGCGGAAGTAAAGGCAGTGTGGCTCGCAGCACCAACGGCGGAAAATCATTTGAACTTATTAAAATACCTGGCTACGAATCCTTTGATTTTAGAAGCATTTATGCTTTTAATGATAAAAAAGCCATCGTTGTAAACAGTGGTTCTCCAGCCTATATCCTAAAAACATTTGATGGTGGCAATACTTGGCGCAAGGTTTATGAAGACTTACGTCAGGAAATCTTTTTAGATGCCATAGATTTTTGGGATGAGGAAAAAGGCATGGTTTTGGGCGACCCAATTGACGAAAGGTTTATGCTTATCAAAACTTCAGATGGAGGCAATACTTGGTACGAAATGGATACTTCTATGCGCCCTTGGGCTATACCCGGAGAATCCGTCTTTGCTGCATCCGGCACTAGTTTTAGATGCATGAAAAAGAACAGCCTTGCTTTTGTAACGGGCGGAAGTAAATCTGTTTTTCATTGGCTAGAAATAGATAAAAAATATCAGCGCCATGAGTTAAAAACAATGGTTCAAGGAAAAGCCAGTGAAGGGGCATTTTCTTTTGATTATAATGCCAAATACATTGCTGTTGTGGGTGGCGATTACGCCTCAGATACCACCAAAATTAAACAAGCTTTGTATCGATATGCTTATGATAAAGATGGCTTACAACTGCTCAACATGAAAACTTTCTACACCTATTATAAATCGAGTGTGGCCTTGTTAGAAAAAGGTAATTTAGTAAGCTGTGGTACCTTAGGAGTAGCAGTAAATCATACAGAACAAACCACCACATTGCCGGGGCAAAAAACGTATATAAGTACAAAGAGTTTTAATGTGGTGCGTAAAGCCCGCAAAGGTAATTTAACGGTATTAGCCGGACCAAAAGGGACAATTGGGGTGTTTCAGCCTTAACTTCAACCACCCCAACTGTAAAACATTAAGCCAATAAAACCGCTTTGGTTGCTTCTAAAATTTTAGTCGCATTTTCATCGGTATTACTTTCACTGTAAACACGTAAAACAGGTTCTGTTCCACTTGCGCGAATCATAACCCACTCGCCATTGCCTAAATGAAACTTAAAGCCATCTATGGTTTCAATTTTTTCTATTTGGTATGAACCAAACGCTTTGTACATACCAGCCTCACAATTGGCCAATACTTTCTGTTTAATTTCTTCGGTAATGTGTAGGTCTATTCTACCCATAGCAAAACTTCCTACCACATCATATACTTCTTGAATTAATTCGTCTAAGCTTTTGCCTGTAGAGGCCATAAACTCCCAAAGCGTTAATCCAATCCAAATACCATCGCGCTCAGGAATAAAGCCTTTAATGGCAATTCCACCACTTTCTTCGCCACCTACCAAAACGTTTTCGGTTACCATTTTTTCGCAAATGTATTTGAAACCAATTTTAGTAATTTCTATTTCTAAACCATAAGCTTTGGCCAATTCGGTTATTTTAGAAGTAGCACTAAAAGTGGTAATAACCTTGCCATCCATACCTTTGTATTTATGCAGGTAATGCACCAATAACAAAATAATATGGTGCGAGTCTACAAACTTTCCAGCCTTATTATACAAGCCAATTCTATCTGCATCGCCATCGGTTACCAATCCGCAATCTATGTCTCCACTTACGGCAATCATTTCTCTAAACTCGGCCAAATTTTTATCTATTGGCTCTGGAGCCTGTCCATCAAAACCAGGATTATAATCGCAATGCAATAGAGAAATATCTGGGAAAATTCTACGCATTACATTTTGCCCAGCGCCGTACATGGCATCATAGGCAAATTCCATTTTACTTTCTTTAATCAATGGAATATTAAACTTAGATTCCACTTCTTCTACATACATGGTTTCTAAATCTACATATTCTACCATACCTGCGGCGCAGTTTTCAGCATGCGATTTTAATCCACTCACCAAAGTATCCGGGATGGCTTGTTCTACTGCATCAATCACTGCCGGACTGCTTGGTCCGCCATAATGTGCTTTTAGTTTGAACCCATTATAGGCAGGCGGGTTATGAGAAGCTGTAATAATTACTCCTAGGGCTGAACCTAATTTCACCGCACCCAAACTAATCATGGGAGTAGAAACAAATCCTTTGGCCATTTTTACTTTAATGCCATTGGCATTAAGCACACGCGCGGTGTTCTCAGCAAAGAGTTCACCTGCAAAACGACAATCATGTCCAAGTACCACACTTAAGTTATTAGGGAAATTTTTCTTGATATAATCAGCCGTTCCCTGCGCCACGCGGCGCACATTGTCAACAGTAAATTCATCGGCAATAATGCCTCTCCAACCGTCGGTTCCAAATTTAATTACGTACATAATGCTATAAGTTTATGTGGTGCAAAATAAGGAATTAATTATGAAGTATGAAGTATGAATTATGATTCGCCCACCGAAGCTTTAGCGTAGGTGGGAAGTATGAGTGCTTGGGCGCTTGTTGTTTGTCTCGCCTCTAAAAGTCTGGACTCTGGATTCTGGACTCTGGACTCTTCCTCAAAAAAGCAAGGAGGCTCAATGCAGCAATAAATACAAAAAGCCAATCTAGTCTGGCGTTGTAGCGACTTCCGCTGGAGGCAATGCATACTGCAATAAAATTGCCGAGGTAAACCAAAAATATACAAAGAATGAATATTCTATTAGGATTGGCTAATTGCTTTGAGAGCAAAAAATAAAAACAAATGAGTATGGCTATAACCCAAACGATAAAAAGGATTTGGTTCAGCCCGTTTAATTTACCTTGCCAATAATTAGCAGTTTGCTTAGAACCCAAAAGCTGCGGTAATTCATTTTTAAAATGAGCTTCGGTTTCCCAGCCAGGTGGCGAGTTTAAACCCAAAGGAATTAATTCTTCGCCAATATTGTGGGCAAACAAATGAAATTGAAGCACCTTTAAAGTATGAAAGAAATATATGTTAAAATAGGCGGGAGACATTAAAATTTGCTGATTAATTTCTTTGTACCCATCTGTATTTTCGGCCCAACCACCTGTTTTATATAAGATACTTTCGGGCAACCATAAAAAATCAGAACCATTATTGGGTAAACTATCTTTGTATTGGCATAAAAAGGCGGTTTTATCTGCACAATTTTCATCTAAATACGCCTTAACAGCACCACTTTCTACGAAGCGCGCTGTTAAAAATAAATGTCCGCTACGAGAGCTTACCCAACCCGCATCGTGGGTATAGTGAAGTGCTGGTAAAAACACAAAATTCAGCAATACAAGGGCAAAGCCCAACGACCATTTAAGCCAAGAAATGGCTTGTAAAAATTTGGGAATTATTAATTTAAAGAAGGCAATCCCAAGCAATAATGCCAAGTGGGCAGGTGCATGGGTTAGATGAGTA
>JAUYMZ010000108.1 GCA_030699355.1 Bacteroidota bacterium
GTCATTCAGAGCGATAGCGAAGAATCTTAATGTTTTTCCCTGACAGCATTGATTTAGCATTTCGAATTTAGGTTTTAGAATTCAGAAATCTTAATTTCGTTTCATGAAAATTGTTGTAAATACGCGTTCCTTAGTAACAAATAAACTTGATGGTATTGGTTGGTTTACTTACCAAACCCTTAAGCGGATTACGCAATCTCATCCCGAACACGAATTTGTTTTTTTGTTTGACAGGCCCTTCGATTCGCAGTTTATTTTTGCCAACAATGTAAGGCCAGTAGTGCTTTTTCCGCCAGCGCGACATCCATTTTTATACTGCATTTATTACGAGTTTTCGGTAAGAAGAATCTTACAAAAAATAAAACCAGATGTGTTTGTGGGTCCAGACGGACTCTTATCATTAGGTTCAAAAACCAAACAAATTGCCGTTATACACGATATCAATTTTTATCATTACCCGCAAGATTTGGGCTTTTTTTATAGGCATTATTACAATTTTTTTATGCCCAAATTTGCTAAAAAAGCAAGCAAAATTGTAACGGTATCGCAATTCAGTAAACAAGATTTGGTTCAGACCTATGGTGTTTTAGAAAGTAAAATAGAAGTAGTTTATAACGGAATAAATGATGGCTATAAAGAAATTGAGGCGCATTTAAAACGAGAAACCAAGGTAAAGTTTAGCGCTGGAAATGAGTATTTCTTATTTGTAGGTTCAATGAGTCCGCGTAAAAATTTAGTACGATTAATTGCAGCCTTTGCGCTATTTAAAGATCAAACGCAATCTGATTTTAAATTGGTTTTAGCTGGAGGTAATTTTTGGGGAGAAGAAGAAATTAGCCAAGAAATTAATAAGCATCAATTGAGCAACGAGGTCCTTTTTACTGGCAGGGTAAGTCAGGAAGATTTGCAGCTTATTATGGGTTCAGCCTATGCCTTAACTTTTGTAAGTTATTTTGAAGGATTTGGAATTCCTTTGGTAGAGGCCATGGCTTGCGGCGTGCCAATTATTTGTAGCAAAGAAAGCTGTATGCCAGAGATAGCAGGTGATGCAGCTAGGTATGTAGATGCCTTTGATGTAGAAGATATAGCAAAGGGCATGAAGGAGTTGACAGAAAATAATGATTTACGAAAGCGCTTAATAGAGGAGGGTATTGCGCAACGAGCTAAGTTTTCTTGGCAAACAGCCGCAGAAAAACTTTGGCAAATAATTGAACAAGTTTAATTTTATTGGTTGATTATAGCAGGATTTACTTGAAAAATTCATTTAATTTGCGGTAATATGAGTAAAGAAATTATTGTAAGCGGCATTAGGCCAACGGGCAATTTACATTTGGGTAATTATTTAGGTGCAGTTACCAATTTTGTAAAAATGCAATATGAGCATACTTGTTATTTTTTTATTGCAGATTATCATAGTTTAACTACCCATCCTAATCCAGCAGATTTGCATAATAATGTTAAGCAAGTTTTGGTAGAATACTTAGCATGTGGTTTAGACCCTGAAGCTTGTACCTTATACATACAAAGTGATTTACCTCAAATTCCTGAGTTATATATGATGCTTAATATGCATGCAAACTTAGGTGAGTTGGAGCGTGTGGCTTCGTTTAAAGAAAAAGCCAGAACACAACCTCAAAATATCAATGCAGGATTACTCACGTATCCTGTATTAATGGCTGCCGATATTATTATCCATAAAGCCACCAAAGTGCCAGTTGGCAAAGACCAAGAGCAGCATTTAGAAATGGCTAGAACCTTTGGCAATCGCTTTAATAGGGTATATCAAAAAGAAATTTTCCCTGAACCTTATGCCTTTAATTATGGCAACGAGTTAGTAAAAATTCCTGGTTTACAAGGCGGTGGAAAAATGAGTAAAAGTGATGGCGATGGCAATGTGATTAATTTAATAGATACGCCAGAAATTATTAGAAAAAAGATGAGTCGCGCCGTAACAGATACTGGTCCCACAGAACCCAATACTCCGCCTAGCACTGGCGTTCAAAATCTTTTTGATATTATGAAATTGGTATCAAGCCAAGATAAATTGAACCATTACCAAAATCTATACGCCAGCTGCGCCATTCGTTATGGTGATTTTAAGAAAGATTTGGCAGAAGACATGATTGTATTCTTACAGCCTATCAGAGAAAAAATAAGCGACATACAAAGCAATGAAGCCTTATTAAGAAAAGTTGCGCAAATGGGAAAAGAAAAGGCAAGTGAAAGTGCAAATAAAACACTTCACGAGTGCAGAGAAGCCATTGGTTTCAGAGCTTTTTAAGCGCTTTTTCTAATTATTTTGCATTTTTAATTTCCATCATAGCAGCCTTGTTAATAAGACCTGCTTTGGCTGAACCCACAGAACCACCTGAAGAGGCAACGCGAGATTCAATTTCGGAATTGATGGTACTTTCTAACTGACCTTCAAGGAATGCTCCAACTTCGATATCAGCGAATAAAACGATAAAGAATGCTAGGAATAAAAATCCTAGAAAAGCCAGTGTGAATATTAATCCGCTGGCGTTTTTGTTTGCGTAATTGTTTGGCATAGGATGATATTTATTATTTAAATAGAGGATTGAGTTTATTAAACACCCAAAACCTTATTTGAATAACAAAATTATCTACTTGAATGAATAAAGCAAACTTTTTTTCAACAATTTTTTCTAAAACAGCCGCTTAGCCTGAAATTACTGCAAAAGAAATTTTTTCAATACTTCAAATTTTATGTTTTTTGCTTCTTTTTTTGGGCTGAAGGGAACAAAACGTTATTTAAAATCAACCTATAGCCGGGTGAGTTGGGGTGTAAATTTAAATCTGTTGGTGGCTCTCCAACTTGATGCTGATAATCTTCTGGATCGTGCCCACCGTAGAATGTCCAAGTTCCCTTGCCAGTAGTGCCATGTATATAACGCGCTTCGTTAAGCGATTTATTCTCTCCCAATACCAATACATCACTTTTAATAAAGGGTTTTCTAAAAGCGGTTGTTTGACCCCAAAAACCTTTAACTGTAGAAGTATGATTTTGGTTCAGCATGGCAGGCACCATATCCCATTTTGCGCTAAATTCAAATAATGAGAACACATCATTTTCCTCGGTAACTGGTCTAGTGCCTTGCATGGCATCAATATAACTGTGCTCATAAATCATGGGGTCGTAGTAAAGCTTATAATCTTTAAAGGCAAATCCTTTGTTATAATCTAATTTTTTATCTGCTCCCCAATCGGCTGGGTCGCCATCAAAAACTTGTTCTATAATATCCAAACCATCTGCGGCAAGGGCAATATCATAGGTATCTGTTGCACTGCACATGGCAAACATAAATCCGCCGCC
>JAUYMZ010000363.1 GCA_030699355.1 Bacteroidota bacterium
TTTTATTCCTTTACAAAAGGAATTTTATACAATAAATTTAATTACAAAAATATTATATGGCTTATTACTTTTTTACCGAAATAGATAAATTAAATGACCAAAATGCCGCTGGTAATGGTGAAGCTTATGGTCCAACAACTGCTGTTGGGGGAAAAGATAGATTTAGAGTAACAAGTACACATAAGGTAAGTGCCGATGCTAAAGTAATTGCTGTATGTAAAGGAACTATTTTGGTGCAGGAGCAAGATGGTAATAGTGATTTGTTAAATATTATTCTTAAACCATTTGAACAACCCCCCTTTGAATTTCCTAAAATAAAATATTTTATTTATAGAGGAGTAAAAAAGAGTAGTATAGTTTCAGGCACAAACATAGTTGCAAAAACAACAAACACCCTAACAGATAACCTATGGACAGATTACAATGCTTTTAACAATTTAAACAACCAAGCTCCACCAATGGAGTTATTAGGATTAGGTATGAATTCTGCGATTGCACCTTACAGAAACAATGATTCGATTGAAGTGATGTTTACCAAAACAGTTGCAGATCTCCAATTGCCGGTTGTACAGGCAGGTTGGCACATAGCTAATTTTGACAATACAGTTAATATTGGTTTTGAAATTATGTTTGAAAGTTTAGGTTTTGAACCTACTTTAGAAATTGCTAGAAAGCCTGATCATATCATAGAGGTAACCACATTATCTAGTACGCCTACTCAAGCAGAATTTTTTGAACACTGGCACGATAAAGAATCTATCTTAAACTATGTCGATCCATGTGCTTTTTGGGGCAGTTTTTATAGTAAAAATTTAATCGTTTTCAACAATGGAAATAAAAGCAAGAAAAAAGGAAATGAGCTATATTCAGATGTTTTAAGTTTATTCTTAAACAAAAACAAATGTTATTTAGACATACGTAATGAATTCAACTTTTCGTTGAATTATTTTAAAAATTATGGAGCAAGTGCCACTAATAATACTACCAATATAAAACTTGGAAAAGGAAGTAATACAATTAATCCTATTGATTACTATATCAATGGCTGGCCAATTTTTATAAATGATAATACAGGCTTTAGCAGCACTAGCAATCATTACCATGAAATAAGTTTACAACTGCCTTGTGGAAATGGAGATAATCCAGCACCCCTAGTATATTTAAGCCGTGCTTACAAAACAGGAATAAAATTTCCTGAAACATTTAATTTAAAACAAAAGTTTTTACCGCTAACAGTTAGTAGTAATTATACAACTGTATTTAAAATGGCT
>JAUYMZ010000364.1 GCA_030699355.1 Bacteroidota bacterium
TTCTGGTTTTGAAAACTGGACAGGAAATAGGCCAACAAATTGGGAAACCACCAACGGATTAATGTCGTCTCCATTTAATAATCCGCAAACTATCTTTCAAAGTTCCGATGCGTATGCGGGCCAGTTTGCATGTGAAATTCAAACTAAAAAAATTCATTCCAAACCATTGGGAGTATTTATACCCGATTACGCAGGCTCTATGTTTTTAGGAAGACAAATAAGCATTCGCTCTATCCCTGGCTTTCCCTATGTTGAACGTCCGAGTAACTTACAGTTTTTCTATAAATACAATGCGAGAAACAATGATTCTGCAACCATATATGTTCTGCTAACAAAATGGAATGCACAAGCCAATAAAAAAGATACTTTGGCAGCCAATTTTGAAATCATAACAGATTCTGTTTCTACCTATACCCTAAAAGATATTAAACTTACCTACTTTGATACCTTAAATGCTCCAGATACTGCCATCATTTTTATTACCTCAGCCAGTTCACATGCAACAAATGAAGGCGCCAAATTAATCATAGATGAACTCAACTTTAAAGGTGGTACCATTGGCATAAAGGAGCATTTAAATCCCTTTAGTTTTCAAGTTTTTCCCAACCCAAGTAAAGGTGTTTTTAAGCTTTTATTTGGTTCGAACCAAAACATAGAGCAAATAGAAATTAGAGACCATTTAGGTAGAAAAGTAGATTTTACCTACCAAGACCATACCCTTCAATTGCAGCAACATGTTGGGCTGTATTGCTTAATTATTTCTACCCCAACAGCAAAATACACCAAAACCATTGTGGTAGAATAAAACAAGGCTAAAAAAATGAGTGGCAAGTTTAAATATATCATCCTTCTATTACTTGTAGCTCCGCAATGGTTAGCAGCACAAGATTATCGAACCAAATCGAAAAGAAATAGCAAACAAGCAGATAGCACAAGTAAAAACATAAGTAGTAAAGTTGTTTTTGGCAAAGTTAAAAGCAGGCAAAACAATGAAGTGCTTGCCCTAGCCAATATTTTCCAATTAGGAACTATCAATGCCACCCAATCTGATGAGCAAGGTAATTTCCAAATTAAATTGGATGTGCAGGCGAGTCAAAAACTTGTGTGTACCTATTTTGGATTTGAAAGCGATACCCTAAAAATTGAAGCCACTACTGGTGAAGTAATTTTTTTATTGAAAGAGAAATTTTATACCATCAACGATATTGTTATTTCGGTTTCAAGAAAAAATGAAAAAAAGTTTGAAAGTCCGGTAACCGTTGAAACCATTACAGCCCGGGAAATACAATACAATAGCGCCCTTAATGTATACGACCGGTTGGCTATGCTTACCAGCGTAAATACCATCACAACCAGCTTTAATTTTAAAACCATTAATACCCGCGGTTTTAACTCGAGTTATAATACCCGATTTATACAGCGCTACGACAATATGGATTTATCTATGCCTGGATTTAATTTAGCGGTGGGCTTATTAAACGGCCCCATAGATTTGGAAATAGAGAGAGTGGAGCTTATTCCTGGCGCCAACTCTGCCTTATATGGTCCCAATGCCATTAACGGATTAATGAACACATCGGCTAAAAATCCATTTCTATATCCTGGCTTGAGTGTGAATGTAAAAACAGGAGTAAACCATGTAGATGGGATAGATAATGCACCCTCTTTGGTACAAGATTTTAGCATGCGATATGCCCATGTATTTAATGAAAAATTTGCAGCCAAGATTTCGGTAGGCTATCAACATGCCAAAGATTGGAAAGGCACAGATTACCGCGATGTGGGCGATTATAACCTAAGCGATAACAACACCAACTATGGATATAAACCAGGAGAAGGAAACCCCGGGTACGATGGCGTAAGTATTGGAGGAGATGAAGTAGCAACTGTATTTGATACTTCTTTGAAAGCACCTATTATCAATTTACCCTTTTTACCAAAAGGGGCACTGCGCGTAGCCAGAACAGGCTATAGAGAAGTGGATATGTTTGAGTATAATCCATACAGCCTTAAAACAGATATTGGTTTTCATTACAAGCCAAGTAAACACACAGAGCTATCGTGGACAAGCAGATTGAGTGCAGGAAGTAGTAATTTTCAAATTGCCAATAGGGCGCAAATCAAAGATTTTTTCTTACAACAACACAAAGTTGAATGGAAAGCAAAACACTACTCGGCAAGGGCATATACAACCATAGAAGATATTGGTGAAACATTTGATTTTGGATTAGCAGCCATTAATATGAATAGAGCCGCTAAATCTGACAACAATTGGTTCTTACAATATCTATTGGCCTATTCTGGCTTTTACAATAGCATGGCAAACCAATTAGGTATTGATACGATAGCCAGTGGGAACGATGCTGCTGCCAGAAAATTTGCCGATTCAGACAATAGTCATTTATTCCAAAGTATATACGACAATTATGATACAACATTAGCCAAACTCATATTAGGTAGAGAAAGATTTGAACCAGGTACAACCGCATTTGATTCTATATTTACCCATTTAAAAGCAACCCCATTTCATATTGGAGGCGCTAGTTTAAGAAGTAAATCGAGAACCTATAATGTAGATTTTTTATACGACTTTACCCATCTTGTTAAACGCTATACCTTAATAGGCGGTGTAAACTATAGGTTACACGCCCCGCGAAGCTTTGGTAGTGTATTTAATGATGCCAATAGAACCATTTACTCCAATGAATTAGGGGCCTTTTTACAAGCAGGAAAAAGCTTTTTTGCAGAAAGATTACAGTTACAAGCATCGGCCAGATTAGATGTTTTACAAAGATTCAACAGTCAATTTAGCCCCAGAATATCGATGGTTTACCTGGCAGGCCAAAAGAGGCAACATAGCTTTAGAGCCAGCGCGCAAATTGGTTTTAGATCTCCTACCCTCATGGACCAATTTTTTACCAACGAAATCATGTCGGTAACCACTTTTGGAGGTTTTATCTCTGATGCCGAGCGACTCAATTTGTTTACACAAAACAACCAAGGAGTTAAAATAGCCAATTTATATACCATGAATTCGGTGAATACTTTTATCGCTACCGGAGATTCCAATGTATTGGTTCGACCCAATTTAAGGGATATAAAGCCAGAAGAATTAAGAACCATAGAGCTCGGTTGGCGCGCTTTTGCCTCAAACAAAATAGAAACAGATGTAAATGTATATTTGGTTTCCTTTCAAAACTTAATCAATACAGAACAATATATTGGTGCTATTAATACCCAAGATACCTTAAGTCCTAGCTATGTAAAAAACAGAGAAAAAACAATGGTATACAGGCGCGCGGTAAATTCTGAAATTCCCTTACATTCCTTTGGATTTTCCGTTTCTTGTAACTATTACTTGAATAAAAACATTACCATTTTTGGAAATTACAACCTCAATACGCTGAGTAATGCCGCAGTATATGATAAAGCTTTTGTAACCGCATTTAATACACCAAGAAATAAAGTAAACAGCGGGTTTAGGGTAATGAATGTATACAAAGGAGTTGGTATTAGTAGCAATATTCAGTGGGTAGATTCCTATTATTTTAAAGAATACTCTCGAGCGGGAATTGTAAATGCTTATTATTTTATAGACTTAAGTATTCATTATGCCCTTCCTAAACAGAAATTATTATTAAAATTAGGTGGCACAAATATTACCAACAATAGATATATCCAAGCATTGGGCTCACCAACAGTAGGAGCAATGTATTACTTTTCTGTTTTGTACGATTCAATTTTTAAATAATGAAAACAGCTAAACCATATTTGTGGAATTTATTGATTTTAATTCTCCTTATAAACCCACTTTGGGCACAAAAATATATTGGGAAACAGTATGGCATAAAAGAATTAAATACACATCCCATTATGTGGGAAGTAGCAAGTGATGAGGCCGGAAGACTCTATTTTGCCAATAACGAAGGCGTTACTAGGTTCAGCGGACAATTATTTTATACCTTTAAAACACCCAACCCAGTAAGGAGTATGGCACTGGGAGAAAATCATAAAATATATATTGCTAGTTTAGGCGATTTTGGCGTGTTAAGCTTTACCCAACAAGGAGGCTATGCCTATCAAAGTTATCGAAAATCACTCCCACAAGAATTTGGCAAAACAGGAGGAAATGAACAAGTATTGAAAGTAGGTAATTCTATTTATTTTAGTTGTCAAAATTATTTGGTTCAGTTTAATATAGCTGAGCAAACATTCACCAATCATAAAAAAGCATTAGATAATAATGCGGGTATTTTTGCCTTTGAAGAT
>JAUYMZ010000366.1 GCA_030699355.1 Bacteroidota bacterium
ACTGTTATTAATAAAAGCACGATTACCCATTTTTATCCGTATCCAAATCCGTTTACAAGCAGCATGCGTTTTGTGTTTACCGTAACAGGGTCGAAAATACCAGATCAATTATTGGTAAGAATTATGACCATGAATGGCAAGGTGGTAAGAGAAATTAGAAAAGAAGAATTTGGGTCGATCCGAATTGGAAATAACATAAGCGAATTTGCTTGGGATGGCACCGATATGTATGGCGATAAATTGGCAAACGGCGTATATTTATATCAGGTTTATACCAAAATAGAAGGGAACGATATTGAGCACGTGAGCACCCGAGCACGCGATGAATCTAGCTTTTTTGTGAATGGCACTGGGAAAATTTATTTAATGCGATAATTTTTTTTGGAGGTGTTGGTATTGTGATTTAAAAAATACACATTGCATTATTAAATTATTATTAGATATGACAGCACCTAAAGTTGGAGACGTTTTTACACACGACATTACCTACACACAAGAACAAGTTGATTTGTATGCCAAGATTAGCGGCGATACCAATCCATTGCACGTAAATCAAGAAGTTGGCAAGGCCAGCATGTTTGGTAGATGTATTATTCATGGTCATTTTAGCGCCAGTGTTTTCACTAAAATATTTGGCACTTTATTGCATGCCGATGGACATGTTTACATGAAACAGAACAATACCTTTTTAAAGCCCATGTTTGTGGATACGCCTTACCAAGCTGTAATTACGGTAAAAGAAGTGTTTCCAGAAAAGAACAGGGTATTGTATGAAACCAAAGTAGTGGATGTAGTCACAGGAGCCGATACCATAGTTGGCGAGGCCTTATTAATGAATAAGAAATCGTACGTTTGGTAAGCTTTTAAATTCCAAAAAAAATGCCATAAAATCTTTTTTAAAAACTAGATTTTATGGCATTTTTTTTGGGTGTCTAACGTTGAGTTTTTTATTTTGTAAATGTTGTAATTTCAAACAAAGTTTTGTTTTGTATTAAAACACTGTTTATCTTTGTTAAGTTAATCAGCGAAATACAAATTGATATGAACATAAAATTGTCACAAAAGCAAATAGGTCAGAGGATAACTGAACTTCGCAAAATGAAGTCTTTGTCTCAAGAAGATTTGGCTAAAAGTGTCCAGATTTCCCGGCCATCATTGGCTCAAATTGAGTTAGGAAACAGAAGTGTT
>JAUYMZ010000388.1 GCA_030699355.1 Bacteroidota bacterium
TAATGTATAATCGAATAATTCCCAAATTAACCAATTCCCCAATTAACCAATTCCCCAATTGACCAATTTCCAAATTGAATAACTTCCAAATTGAATAACTCCCAAATTGACCAATTTACAAATTGATTAATTAAACCCCACCCCAACTCTCTCTATCCAAACTTCTATATTGAATAGCTTCGGCCAAATGCTCTATTTTAATTTCTTCTGAGCCAGCTAAATCGCTGATGGTTCTAGCTACTTTTAAAATTCTATCGTATGCCCTTGCCGATAATTGCAGTTTGTTCATGGCGTTTTTGAGTAGGTTTTGGCCAACCGTTGTAAGTTGGCAATACTCTCTGGCCATGGTTGAACTCATTTGGGCGTTGCAATAAATCCCATCCATATCAGTGTATCTTGCCCCTTGTATTTCTCTTGCTTTTATAACTCTTTCTCTTATATTAATGCTGGGTTCAGCCTTACGCATATCTGTTAATTGGTCAAAATTTACGGGAGTTACTTCTATGTGTATGTCTATTCTATCTAGAAGCGGACCACTAATTTTGCTTAAGTAGCGTTGCACTTGTGGTAAGCCGCAAACACATTCTTTTTCGGGGTGGTTAAAATAGCCGCAGGGGCATGGATTCATGCTAGCAACCAACATAAAGCTTGCTGGATATTCAATAGAGAATTTTGCCCGCGAAATGGTCACCCTTCTTTCTTCCAAAGGCTGGCGCATAACCTCTAAAACAGTGCGTTTAAATTCGGGCAATTCATCTAAGAACAAAACGCCATTGTGCGCCAACGATATTTCACCTGGATTTGGATTATTGCCCCCACCCACCAAAGCAACATCGCTAATAGTATGATGTGGCGACCGAAACGGACGTAAGTTCATGAGCGATGCGTTTTTACCCAACCTGCCTGCTACCGAATGTATTTTGGTTGTTTCTAATGCCTCTTGTAATGTTAGGGGTGGCAGTATACTTGGGAGTCGTTTAGCCAACATGGTTTTTCCAGCACCCGGCGGACCAATTAATATCGCATTATGTCCGCCCGCTGCGGCAATTTCTAAGGCCCGCTTGATGTTTTCTTGTCCGCGCACATCTGCAAAATCGTCGATTAATTTTAGCTGACTATCTTCAAATTCTTTGCGCGTATCCATTTCAAATAACGACAAGGCGTTTTCATCGCCGTTAAAAAAATTAATTACCTCGCTAATATTTTCGGCGCCATATACTTTTAGGTTATTTACTATGGCCGCTTCGCGTGCATTTTCTTTAGGTAAAATAAATCCTTCAAACTCTTCTTTTCTGGCTTGAATGGCAATAGGCAAAGCCCCTTTAATAGGTTTTAAAGTGCCGTCTAATGCTAGCTCACCCATTATAATATACTTGTGAATTTTTTCTGTTTGTATTTGGTTGGTGGCTGCTAAATAACCCAAAGCCAGAGGCAAATCGTAGGCACTGCCTTCTTTTCTAATATCTGCCGGCGCCATATTTACCACAATTTTTTGCCGAGGCAAAGCATAGTTATTAAACTTTAACGCACTTTCTATGCGCTGCAAACTTTCTTTTACCGCATTGTCTGGCAATCCTACCAAAAAATATCCAATGCCCGTATTTTGACCGGCATTTACCTCTATTGTTATGGTTACAGCGCTTACGCCATATACCGCACTTCCAAATGTTCTAATTAGCATGTTACAATTTTTTTTCGGTTTGAACCCATTGGTTTTACCCAATCGTTGCGGCTGCAATTACGTGCTTCCTTGGCAGAAATATTTTTTTAGCACCTTGCTTTTTCATTTGGTTCAGCCAGAAACGCCTGTAAAATTTGTGTGCAAGTAAAACTTTTTAGATTGGCTAATGCTTGTAGTATAATGCTTTGCGGCCGATTAAAAATTTTAAAAGTTAAAATATCCTACAAATGAGATTTATTTTTTGGAAAGAGAATGGGTTCATACCAAAGAAGCATGAGAATAATCATTTTGAACCTATTTAGAAAAAGTCTAAATTGCCGCCCCAATGAACTTATCAGAAATAAAAAAAGGCCAACAGGCGCTAGTTACCAAGGTAAATGGAGACATTTTGGCCTTAAAATTATTTGAGATGGGCGTATTGCCCGGCGAGCTGGTATCATTGGAGCACATTGCTCCCTTTGGCGATCCCATTGCAATAAGCATAGGCGAGTCGAAATTGTGTTTGAGATTAGAGGATGCGGCGCATGTAGAAATAGAATTAACAGCATGGAAAGATTGATAACTGTGGCCTTGGTGGGCAATCCCAATTGTGGGAAAACTTCTTTATTTAATGCGTTAACTGGGCTGAACCAAAAGGTAAGTAATTTTCCGGGTACAACGGTAGAAAAAAAGATTGGGGAAGCTAAGCTGAGTGGTCAGGTTAAATTGCAAATTATTGATTTACCCGGTACTTATAGTTTGTATCCAAAATCTGCTGACGAGTTGGTTACTTACGAAATTTTGCGAAATAAATCGGAAACCAATTACCCCGATTTGGTTATATTTATTGCAGATGCCTCTAATTTAAAACGCAATTTATTGTTGTTTACTCAGGTGAGCGATTTGGGTGTTCCAGCCCTTATTGCGCTCAATATGATGGATGTGGCAGAGCGCAGGGGAATAACCTACGATATACCTGTGTTGGAAGCTCAATTGGGTGTGAAAGTAATTCCTATTAATGCCCGCAAACGGGAAGGAATTGATACCTTAAAACAAGTATTGCTAACAGATTTACCTAGCGTTCACAAAGAGTATTTTTCTTTAGCGGCAGTAGATAAAAATATGCTCAATGATTTGAGCAAAGCAACCGACAAGCGAAATGCCTATGCTGCACTGCAATATGCCATTAATGCCAAAGATTTATTGTCGGAGAAATCGGCAAAATTAAAGGCTATTTTCGAGAAATATACTTTTAATATAAGGCAGTTTTTAGAAGATGAAGTATTTGCCCGTTACCATATTATTGATGTGGCAGTAAAGGCTGCACGCTTAAAGCCTAAAGATAATTTAAAACAATCTGTAACCCGAAAAGTAGATGCGGTTTTAACGCACCGTTTTTATGGAATAGGTATTTTTTTAGCGTTGATGTTTTTGATATTTCAAGCTGTTTTTAGCTGGAGTACTTACCCCATGGATTTGGTGGAAATGGGTTTTGCATCTTTATCAGAATATGTTAAAAATGCTTTACCCGCAGGCGTGTTAAACGATTTATTGGTTCAAGGCGTATTGGCTGGCTTAAGTGGTGTAATTGTTTTTTTGCCTCAAATTGTAGTGCTGTTTTTCTTTATAGCCATTCTCGAAGACATTGGATATATGGCGCGGGTAGGCTTTATTATGGATAAAGTAATGCGACCTTTTGGTATGAATGGCAAATCTATTGTGCCGCTTATTGGCGGTATGGCCTGCGCCGTGCCTAGTATTATGGCTAGCCGCAGCATAGAAAATAAAAGGGAAAGATTAATTACTATCTTGGTTATTCCGCTTATGAGTTGCTCGGCGCGTTTGCCGGTTTATACTTTGCTCATCTCTATGTTTATTCCAGATACTGCCGTATTTGGTCCGTTTAATATACACGGTTTGGTGCTTATGTTTATGTATTTAGTTGGCTTTGTGGCAGCCTTGCTAAGTGCTTGGATTTTTAAGCAGTTTATTAAGTCTTCTCAGCAAAATTATTTCTTGATGGAACTGCCTGGGTATAAAATGCCATTGGCTTCGAACCTATTAATTACCTTATACGAAAAGGCTGGTGCTTTTGTATTGGGTGCAGGTAAAATTATCATTGCAGTTTCGGTGGTGTTGTGGGTGTTGGCCTCCACCGGACCTAAAGCTAAGATGGATGCGGTGGCTCAAAAATATACAGTGCAAATGGAGCGCATGAGTGAGGCCGAAAAAAATGAAGCTTTAATTGGTGGTTTATCTATGCAACAAAATGCAGATTATTTGGAAGCAAGTTATGCCGGACAATTCGGTAAATTTATTGAGCCCGCCATTTTGCCATTGGGATTTGATTGGAAAATTGGCATTTCATTGCTTACTTCTTTGGCCGCAAGAGAGGTGTTTGTGGGAACAATGAGCACCATTTATAGCGTAAGTGGGGCAGATGATAATTTGGATTCTATAAGAGAAGCGATGCTTAAAGAAAAGAACCCAATTACAGGCAAACCCACTTATTCTTTGGCTACTGTTTTTTCGCTCTTGTTGTTTTATGCTTTTGCCTTGCAATGTATGAGCACGGTGGCTATTGTTAAAAAAGAAACAGATTCTGCCAAATGGGCCATTATTCAGTTTGTTTACCTCACTGTTTTGGCATATGGCAGTAGTTTGTTGGTGTATCAAATATTTGGTTAATAGGGGTTTAAATAGAATATGACAAAACTATCTGCCAAAAGTGAAAAAACAGCTGGCAGATTCATTAATAAATTGGTTATTAACAGCTTAAGAAATTCTTCTTGATTTTTTGAGGGATAAACATATCTTTTCACGAAATTTGCAGATTCTTAAAAATTATAAGAGGGGATATTATATAACATGAGGCAGCTTAAAATAAGCAAACAGTTTACCAACCGCGAAAGTAAATCGCTCGACAAGTACTTGAATGAGATTAGTAAAGTACCGATGATTGATGCTCAAGAAGAAGTGGAGTTGGCAAGAAGAATTAGAGAAGGAGATCAAGTTGCATTAGAGCGTTTAGTGAATGCTAACTTACGTTTTGTGGTTTCTGTTTCTAAGCAATATCAAAACCAAGGTTTAACCTTAGGTGATTTAATTAATGAAGGAAATTTAGGTCTTATAAAAGCAGCCAAACGTTTTGATGAAACGCGTGGTTTCAAATTTATATCATACGCCGTTTGGTGGATTCGTCAGTCTATCTTACAAGCATTAGCAGATCAATCTAGGATTGTACGTTTGCCTTTAAACAAGGTGGGTTCTATTGGTAGAATTGGTAATACTTCTGCCCGTTTAGAGCAAGAATTAGAGCGTGAACCAACCGTAGAAGAAATTGCTGAAGCCATGGATATTCCATTGCAAGAGGTAGAAAATGCCTTGCGTTCAACCGGTCGCCATTTAAGTATAGACGCACCTCTTACAGATGGTGAAGACAATACTTTATTGGGTATTCTAGACACAAACGATGAACCTCGTCCGGATGTACAATTAATTAACGAGTCTCTGCAAAAAGAAATTAACCGTGTTATCTCAACGCTTAGCGAAAAAGAACGCGATGTGTTAAAATATTACTACGGCTTAGATGGTGGTCCGGCTCATACCTTAGAAGATATTTCTGAAAAGATTGGTCTTACCCGCGAGCGTGTTCGTCAGATTAAAGAGAAAGCCCTTCGCAGATTGCGTAAATCGAGCAAGAGCAAAATCTTAAAAGCGTATTTGGGGTAGTTTTTAGACCATGGTCCATAGACCATAGTCCATAGAATTTAGAATGGTCTGGAGTTTTCTTCAGACCATTTTTTTAGTCTGAACCTTGAAAATCCATAGTTTTACTATAGATTTTCAAGGTTTAAATATCATTTACCTTGAAAATTAATAGTTGCGCTATAGATTTTCAAGGTAAATGATTTATTTTTGTTGGATGGAAATTATACGACATGAAATTTCTTTGTTGCATGCTAAGCTAAACATGGCCCCCGCAGTTGCTATTCTTGGTCCGCGACAAGTAGGTAAAACAACGCTTGCTATCCAGGCGGCAAAAAGCTTACATGCAGCCTATATCTATTTAGATATGGAGAGCGGACAAGATGTGGCCAAATTGGGAGACGACCCAGAATCGTTTTTTGAGTTTTATAAAGACAAGCTGATAATTATAGATGAGATACAAGCATTCCCTATATTGTTTTCGAGACTAAGAAGCATCATTGATAGAGACAGACGAAACGGAAGGTTTTTGCTTTTAGGTTCAGCCTCGCCTAATTTGGTACATGGCGTTTCAGAGAGTTTAGCAGGTAGGATTAGTTATTTGGATTTGCATCCCTTCAAATTAAGTGAGATTATACCCCATTTTAGTATGCAGTTTCATTGGTTTAGAGGAGGTTTTCCGATGGCGTTTTTAGCAAAAACAGATGCTATATATTCAGATTGGATGCAAAGTTATATCCGCACCTATATTCAAACCGACTTAAGTACTCTTTTTGGATATAATCTGAACCCAAGTATTACAGCAAAGTTGTGGAATATGTTGGCTCATTTGCATGGTGCTATGGCCAACATGCAAGATTTATCTCGTTCGGTGGGCGTAACGGCTCCCGTTATTAACAGGTATATAGATTTTTTGGAAGGAGCCTTTCTGGTTTATAAACTACAACCTTGGTTTACAAATGCCGGAAAGCGATTGGTAAAAGCACCCAAAATTTATATTAAAGATTCGGGCATTTTACATTCCCTTTTATCTATTGGTAATATAGATATTTTAAATGTGCATCCCATAGTTGGCGCCTCTTGGGAAGGGTATGTGATAGAGCAAATCATGTATCATGCTGAACCAACGCTGCAATTCTTTTTTTACCGAACCCATACGGGCACTGAAATAGATTTGCTTATCGTAAAAGGTGCTAAACCTGTTGCGGCTATCGAAATTAAATACAGCAATATTCCCACACCTGCCAAAGGTTTTTTTATTGGCATAGATGATTTACAAACCAAGCAAAATTTTATCATTACGCCTGCCTCCGATACCTACCCGCATAAGAATGCAATGGTTTGTAACTTGAGTACTTTTATTAAGGATTACTTGCCTAATTTGTAGGTTGGTTTTTGCTGAAATTATTTATTTTTTCTCTTCCAAAATAATTTTCCTAAGTTCTTCTAAATCCAATAAATCTTTAGGTCTTGAATTAGCTTCTTTTTCTTCCATTAACTGATTGATATGTAAAAAAGGAATACTAATATCATTAATAATTGCTTTATATGATTTTTGATAACAATCATCGAAACTTGTTTGGGGAAACAACTTAAGGTAAGTCATAATGTCTAACTCTAATCCCAGTCCTAAATAAATGCTTGTCCAGCCAGGAACAAACTCCATTTTTTCTATACTTTCAAAATCTCCTAAGCCAAGTTCCTTTATAGTTTTTCTTAAGCGAATTCGATTGTCTGGAGTATCTTTAATCCATATGTCAACATCCTGAGTTATTCTTGATATGCCGTGCATAATAGCAGCAAATCCACCCACCATGATGTATTGAACTTCGTTTTCAGAAAGCTTTTCCCAAAGTCCTAATAAATCTTCATCAAGTATATCCATTTAGGTTGTAGGTTTGATAATTTTTGCTTGCTTTAATTTGTGAACCAATCTAATCATGCGCATAGCGGCTTTGTAGCGCTCTTCATAAGATAATGAAAGGCGATGTTGCAACTTTTCTTGCTCAGATATGTGCAGTTTTTTTTGAATCATGCTATGCAAGTATACGCAATTTTCGAATTTTAACTTGCCAAAAATGCTTACATCATACCTCAGTCAAATCAACATCCATTTATTAGCTTAAATATTTTTACATTTGAGAAAATAAATTACTTGTGAAAAAATTAAGATGCCTACTATGGCTCATTTTGTTCGGTTTGAACCTACAAGCGCAAACGCGTGTAGATACTACCTATTATGATTCGTATGGAACAACTAAGCGTATCCGTTCCATAAAGGTAGTTAAGAGCAATAAAGCAGAGGTGGTGGTGTTTAACCAACGCGGACAAAAAACAGAGTCGTACTCCATGTTGGATGGTAAAAAATGGGGTAAGTATATTTCTTATACGGATGGTGGAAAGCCCGGGATTATTGCCCATTTCCAGAATGACCTAAAAAATGGCGAAGAAATCTTGTTTTTTAATACGGGTCAAATGAAGTCGAGCATTCAATTTGTTGGCAATTACCCCATGGGCAAATTTAAAATCTGGAATGAGGCTGGCGTATTAATACAAAAAGGTTCATACGATACTTTGATAAAGGTTTTTGCAAATAGGCCAGATGAAATAAATAAAGTGCTAACAGGAAAGTATGAAGCGTATTTTCAAAATGGTAAAAAGGAAAAAGAATGTTTTTATCTAAAAGGTAAACTACATGGCATAAGCAAAGAGTGGTATAGAAATGGCTCGCTTAAATCTGTTATAGCATATCAAAACGGACTTGTTTATGGTAAAGAATTAACTTGGTTTGAAAATGGTAAAAAGCATAAAGTTGGAGAAGTATACCACTACGAAAACATCCGCCACACTTATGTAAAGCCAAGATTTAACGGCAAACAATTGCAGTATTATGAAAACGGGCAATTGCGTTCGGTTCAGACCTACACCAGTTTTTTACCCCATGGAAAATGGCTAGAATACACCAACAATGGCAAGCTGGTTTCGGAGAAAAATTATCAGCACGGACAATTAACTGGTAATGACATAAGCTATTACGAGAATGGCAATGTGAGAGAAAAAACGCCCTATCAATTGTTTAACATAAATGGCAGAGATACCGCTTTGAAGCACGGTTTACAGCAATCGTATTATTCTAAAGGAACTATTAATAGAGAATTAACTTATGTGCAAGGAATTCCTTATGGATTGTTAACAATGTACTTTGATAATGGTGCCGTAGAAAGGCAATTGTTTGTATTTGGAAAATTAGATAATTATGCCTTGCTAAGCGAATACAACAAGGATGGTAAGCTCCTAAAAGAAGGCACCTATCTGGCAAATGAAAAGGATTCTTTGCGTTTTAAGAAGTTGGTTTTTGCCTCCTACAATCCTGATGGAACTTTACAATATCGCACTAAGCATCAAGAGGCAAAGGCGGTTAAACAATTTGAATCCTACTATGAAAATGGCAATTTACTCTCTGAAGCCTATATTTTTAAGTCGGGAAACGACGACTATTTATACACCGAAGGATTGGGCACAGCCTGGCAAGTTTTTTATTATCCAAATGGTGCCTTGCGTTATGAGTTGCTTACGGTAAATAATAATAGGCATGGTCAATATGTAGAATGGTTTCCAGATGGAAATATAAAGCGTTTTATTGATATGAAAGGCTTAGATATTCAATGGTTACAAGACGGCAGCTTGATGAACTACCATGTGTATAATACCCATAATAATTTATCGCGCGATACGGTATTATCAGAAGTTTGGCTGAACCAATTGTATGCGAGTTTAAATGCTTCACCCAAGAAACAAATGCGTCTATTAAAACAGGAAGATGACATCCAAAATAGTTATTACACTACTGGCAAAAAGCGCATGGAAACTTTTGTGAATGCCGGGGAATTTGATAAGTATTTTTTGGCCTATAATTATGCTGGCGACACGCTTGTGTACATGGAGTTACAGCATGGTTTATTGCACGGAAAATACTTGGTGAAAAATGTAAATGGCTCCCTACATACCACCGGTTTTTACAATGAAGGTAGGGAAATAGGCGAATGGAAAATTCATAGCCATCGTGGTATGCCATATAGGTATTTCGCTTACGATGACAAAAACCAAGGCCCCAAGAATTATACCTATGAATTTACCTTTTATGAAACAGGTGCCATAGAGAAAAAGTCGTTTTTTAAGGCAGGTAAATTAACTGATTGGGTAGTATCTTATTATCCAAATGGAACAATTAGAGATAGCATCTTTTTTATAAACGATACCCTAAATGGCAAGTATGTTACTTATACAGATGAGGGAAAGTTATATGCTTTAAAATATTATGAGAAGGGGAAAAGAGTTGGTCTGAGCCAAGACTGGTATTACAAAAAGGATGGTAAAGGATTGATGCGCGAAGAATTTTATGTGGCAGATATACGCCATGGTTTGGCTAAGTATTACCATAAAAACGGTTCCCTTCAATTGTTGGCTTATTTTAAAAATGGGATAGAAGATAGCACCTGGGTTTATTATGATTCAACAGGCGCAATAAGTCAAACCGTTTTATATGAAAATGGCAAAAAGAAAGATGTTCCGCTTCAAGGTAAATGTGCTTGTAAAGATAAGCCGCGAAGCAAAGGATACGGACAAAGTTTGAGCAGCTTATTGTCTGATGAAACAGAT